>SDZP01000226.1 GCA_004144935.1 Caulobacteraceae bacterium
GGCAGCCGGACAGCAGGACGGCGCAGGCGGCCAAGGCGAGGGGCAGGGTCGGAAGGCGGCGGGTCATGGGATACTCCTGTGGGCCGACACTGGACTGATGCGGGGGCGGAAGACCAGAGCCTGACGGGGCGGCGCGGCGGTTCGATGGCCGGGGGCGTCATCTCAACGCGTCGATTTTCATCACCATTTCCGGTGGATCAGCCGGGCTCGATGGCTTCCGCAGGTCTGGCGTGGATGGCCAGGGTGCTGGCCAGGACGTCGAGGGTGTAGGGCTTGCGCAGCAGCGGCCAGGGCGTCTTCTCGGCGTCGTCGAGGGCCTCGCCAGTGTAGCCGCTGGTCAGCAGCACCGGCAGGCCGGGGCGCAGGACGCTGGCCTCACGGGCCAGGTCGACGCCGTTGCGGGGGCCTGGCATGACCACGTCGGTCATGATCAGGTCGAGATCGGGCTCGGCCCGCAGCACCACCAGGGCCATCTCGACGGTGTCGGCGAAGCTGATCCGGTGGCCGAGTTCCCGCAGCATGGCCTGGGCCAGCTCGGCGACGTCCGGGTCGTCCTCGACCAGCAGCACATGCAGGGGCCGCGCCTCGCCGGGCGCGATGACCGGGTCAGGGGCGGTCTCGACCGCGCTGGTCAGGGGCAGGAAGATGGAGACGGTGGCGCCCGCCCCCGGCGCGCTCTCGATCTCGGCCCCCCCGCCGCTCTGGCTGGCGAAGCCGTAGACCTGGCTGAGGCCGAGGCCGGTGCCCTTGCCGACCGGCTTGGTGCTGAAGAAGGGCTCGAACACCCGCGCCACGGTAGCCGGATCCATGCCGACGCCCTGGTCGCGCACGCTGATGCGCAGGCAGGGGCCCGGCAGGGTCTCGCCGATGCCCTGTTCGACCACGCGGCTGGAGAGGGTGATCACCCCGCCGGCCTCCATGGCGTCGCGGGCGTTGACCAGCAGGTTCATCAGGGCGGCGTCCAACTGGGCCGGGTCGATCAGCACCCGGGCGTCCGGGGCCTCCAGGCCGAGGTCCAGCATGTAACGCTCACCGAGCGCGCGGCCGTAGAGCTGGGCGCTTTCGCGGATGGCGGCGTCGATCGCCAGCACCTCGGTGCGCAGGGGCTGGCGACGGGAGAAGGCCAGCAGCTGGCGGGTCAGCCGTTCGCCGCGCTGGGCAGCGTCCAGGGCGGCCTTGGCCAGGCGCTCGGTGCGGGTCTGGTCGCCGGGATGGCGCTGGACGATGTCGAGGGCGCCGATGATGACCGTCAGCAGGTTGTTGAAGTCGTGGGCGACGCCGCCCGTCAGTTGGCCCAGCGCCTCCAGCTTCTGCGACTGGATGAGGGCGGCCTGGGCCAGGTCGCGCTCGCCCATGGCCGCCTCGACCCGCTCGGTCAGCAGGTCGTTGAGCCGCTGCAGGTCGGCCTCGACCTGCTTGGCCTCGGTGACGTCGAAGGCGATGCCAGCGAAGCCCGCGAACTCACCCTGCGGCGACAGCCGGGGCTGGGAGAAGCTGCGCAGCCAGCGCCATTCGCCGTCGGCGCGGCGATAGCGGGCCTCCAGCACGAAGGGCTTGCGGCTGGCCTCGCCGGCCATCTGTTCGCGCAGCACGCGGTTGAGGTCGTCGGGGTGCAGCCGGGCGCGCCAGTCGAGCTTGAGGGCCGCCTCGTAGCCGTCGCCGACGAAGTCGACGTAGGCGACGTTGACGAACTCCCGCGCGCCGCCGGGTTGCGAGACCCACAGCAGGGCCGGGGCGCTGTCGGCCAGGGCGCGGAAGCGGGCCTCGCTCTCGCGGACCTGCTCGGCCGCGCGATGACGGTCCGTAACATCGAGATTGTAGCCGACCAGGCGAACCGCCTTGCCCGAGGCGTCGCGATAGACCTGGCCGCGGGCGTGGATCCAGCGCTCCTCACCGTCCGAACCGATGCTGCGGTAGTCGATATGGTAGACGCGGCCGTTGGCGATGGCCTGGGCGTTGGCGTCCTTCAGCCGCTGACGGTCATCGGGATGGACCCGGTCCAGCAGGTTCGCATAGGCGGGCTGCCTGTCGTCCGGCGTGATGCCGAGGTTCTGGTAGACGCCTTGCGACCAGTCGCCCCGGCCGGTCGTCAGGTCCCAGTCCCAGAGCCCCAGCCCTCCGGCCGCCTCAGCCAGCTTCAGCCGCCCCTCCGCCTCGGCCCGCGCCTGGGTTTCAAGCCGCATCCGCACCAGGGCGGCGCGCGCGGAGGCGGATACCAGGATGGTCACGGCGCCGGAGAGGGCGAACAGGATCAGGGTGCCGTTCGAGGTGCGGGTGGCGCCAAATGGCGCCAGGACGCCAAAGGCCAGGGCCAGCAGCAGTGCGCCCCAACCCCAGCGCTGGCCGGCGTAGAGGGTGGCGATGATGAAGACCGGAAAGTAGGAGGACGAGGCGTTGAAGGCGTTGTGCGACCCGACCAGCACCAGCCGCAGGCCAAACGCCATGAGGAACGCCAGCGCCGTCACGGCCGTTGCGCTGGCCAGCGACGGCGGCTTCAACGGGATCACCCGCCAGAGGATCGGTTCGGCGTCCGGTCCGAAGAGATTGATGGGGAAGCGACCCATACGGCTCCGATACGTCAGTCAGCCCGCGACGGCTTGTCACAAGGATGAACGACCATAACTATGGGGCGCAAGAGAGGTTCACCAATGGCCGACCCGTTCGATACTTGCGCCGCCTCCGGGGATTCGCGCCCGGCCGGCGCCCGAGCCGGCGTCTGAGGGACCTTGCGGCTGACCCGATCCCCTGATTTTCGGCGCCCTGAGGCGCGCTTCCGGGCCATGGCGGCGCTGGTCGTCATTGCGCTCGCCGCGGCCGCCTGCGCCTCCGACTTTTCCGTGCGCGCCGGAGAGGGCCGCGAGCGGGGCGCGGCGGCGCTGACGCGGGGCTTCGGCCAGGTCGCCTTCCGCCGGCTGACCGCCGACATGGACCCGGCCATGATGGCCCTGGCCAGACGGCACGATGGCGTCGCCAGCACCGACTACTGGGGACGGATCCCCGGCTGGGAAAGCTACAACCTGGCCAGGCTGCCGGTGCTGGGCGTCGGGACGATGACCGAGGACGAGGCGCGGCTGATCAACGCCCTGCAGAAGGCCGCCGCCGAACCGCCGCCGCCGGCCCGGCCGTTCATCCTCAAGGCCGGGGCCGAGGACCGCGCCGCCGCCATCCGCTGCCTGACCCAGGCCATCTACTACGAGGCGGCGGTCGAGCCGCTGGCCGGACAGCAGGCCGTGGCCCAGACGGTGCTCAACCGGGTGCGGCATCCAGGCTATCCCAAGAGCGTCTGCGGGGTGGTCTACCAGGGGGCCCTGCGCAAGACCGGCTGCCAGTTCAGCTTCACCTGCGACGGCTCCCTGGCCCGTGAACCGAATCCCACCATCTGGGCGCGGGCCGAGCGGCTGGCGATCCAGGCGCTGGGCGGCTACGTCGAGAAGTCGGTGGGCACGGCGACGCACTACCACGCCGACTATGTGTCGCCCTACTGGGCCCCGACCCTCTACAAGATCACCCAGATCGGTCGGCATATCTTCTATCGCTGGACCGGGCCCTGGGGCCTGCCGCCGGCCTTCAACGGCAAGTACGCCGGCGGCGAGGCCAACCTGACGGCGGCCATCCTGGAGGGACTGGACGCCCGCATCCAGGGCGAGGGGCTGACCCCGGACAGTGTCGCGGGGGTGAGCCTGATCAACGCCACGACGCGGACGGTGGTGCTGTCGGTGGGCGGGGTGGACCAGACCTACACCATGGCCGGACCGGCGGCCCCCGGGCAGGAGACGCTACACACGCCCGGCGTGCTGACGCCCGCCCGGCGGCCGCCGACGCCGGAGGAGATCGCCGACATCAACGCCAAGCTGAAGGCCATCGAGGAGGACCCCGACGCGCCGATCAGCACCGCGCCAAAGGTGGCGGCTCAGGCGCCGAAGGCGGAGCCGGGGGCGGCGCAGCCGGGGGACCTGCCGATCGGGAAACGGAAGCCAGAGTAGGGGCAGTTCCCTCCCCCCTTCGGAGAGGGAGGATCAGAGGCCGAACGCTCTTGCGTAGGTGATGCCCAGGGGTTGCGAGAGCGCGCCGGGCGCCAGCTCCAGCGCCATGAAGCCCGGCCCGTTGAATGGCGACGTCACCACCTTCGCCAAGTCCGCGCTGTAACCCACGCGGGGATAATAGGCCGGATGGCCCAGCAGGATCACCGCCTCGATCCCGGCCGCCGCCAGCCGGCGGTGACCCTCTTCCATCAGCGCGGTTCCGAGCCCGGTCTTCTGCCGGCCGGGCTCTACCGACAGCGGGGCCAGGGCCGCCAGCCGGCGACCGTTGTCGGTCACGAGCGGACTGAAGAGGATGTGGCCGACGACCGCGCCGTCGTCGGCCGCGACCAGTTCGAGCAGGGCGTCGCCGTCGGCGCGCAGGGCCTCGACCAGCTGCGCCTCTTCCGCCTGGCCGAACGCCGCCGCGACGACCGCATGGATGGCGGCGTGGTCGGCGGGCGCGGCCGGCCGGATCATCACCAGACGCCGATCTTCTGCGCCTCGACGTGGCTGATCGGGTGGTGGGCCTTGTCGTGGTCCTGCTCTGCCAGGAAGCGCACGGCCTCCAGGGCGGCCATGCAGCCCATGCCTGCGGCGGTGACGGCCTGGCGGTAGATGTCGTCGGTGACGTCGCCGGCCGCGTAGACGCCGGGAATGGCGGTGGAGGCCGTGCCGGGCTGGACCTTCAGGTAGCTGCCCGAATGCATTTCCAGCTGGCCGGCGAACAGTTCGGAGGAGGGGGCGTGGCCGATGGCGATGAAGACGCCGTCGGCGGCGAGATCGCGGGTCTCGCCGGTCTTCACCGATTTCAGCCGCACGCCGGTGACTCCCATGGGGTCCGTTTCGCCCGTCACCTCGTCGATGACATGGTCCCAGACCACCTCGATCTTCGGATGGGCGAACAGGCGCTCCTGCAGGATTTTCTCGGCCCGCAGCTCGTCCTTGCGGTGCACCAGGGTGACCTTCGACGCGAAATTGGTGAGGAACAGGGCCTCTTCCACCGCCGTGTTGCCGCCGCCGACCACGACCACCGCCTTGTTGCGGTAGAAGAAGCCGTCACAGGTCGCGCAGGCGCTAACCCCGAAGCCCTGGAACTTCGCCTCGCTGTCGATGCCCAGCCACTTGGCCTGGGCGCCGGTGGCGATGATCAGGGTCTCGGCCAGCCATTCCTCGCCGCTGTCGCACTTGATGTGGAAGGGGCGTTTGGAGAGGTCGGCGGAGAGAACGATGTCGCTGACGAACTCGGTCCCCACATGCTCGGCCTGGGCCTTCATCTGGTCCATCAGCCAGGGGCCCTGGATGACGTCGGCGAAGCCCGGGTAATTCTCGACGTCGGTGGTGATGGTCAGCTGGCCGCCCGGCTGGATGCCGGCGATCAGCACCGGGTTCAGCAGCGCGCGGGCGGCGTAGATGGCGGCGGTGTAGCCGGCGGGGCCTGAACCGATGATCAGGCAGCGGGTGGTGCGGGGCGTGGGGCTCGACATGGGGCCTGATATAGGGTCGATTCCGTTCCGGCGCGATGGGAGACGGACTCGGGTGAGGAAGACCGGAAAGACCGCCGCTTTTCTGCCGCTTGGCGTCGGCGTGGGTCTGGCGCTCGGCTCGGCGCTGGGGGTGGCGACCGATAACCTGGCGCTGGGCCTTGCGCTCGGCGTGGCGCTGGGGGCCAGCTTCGGCGTAGCCATGATGGCCAGCCAGACGAAGAAACGCCGCGGCGACGGCGGCGACGGCGACGGCGGCGATGGCGGCCCGCACTACGGG
>SDZP01000686.1 GCA_004144935.1 Caulobacteraceae bacterium
CTCTTATAACTAGCGAGAACGAAGGGAGCCCTCCCCATGCAGGGCGGCGTGCGTGAAAAACAGCTGCAGGATCTCCGTGACCGGATCGCGGCTCTGGAGACAGGGCCGGTGCTGGGGGCGCGGACTGCGGTTCGGCCCGGCGGACTGCTGGAAATTCCGGCAGGAACGCTGAGTGATGTCTTTGCGGCGGAAAAGCAGGGGAGCAGCGCTGCCCTGGGCTTCTCGCTGGGGCTGGCGAGGGGGTTGCTCAAGCCCAGCCGGCCGGGCCTCATCGTGCTGCAACTGGCCGATGAAACCCAGAAGATGGGCGCGCCCTATGGCGTCGGGCTCGCGCATTTCGGCATTGCCACCGATCATCTGGTGCTGGCCCGGCCGCAGACCATTGCCGAGCTGCTCTGGGCCATGGAGGAGGCGATTGCCTGCCGGGCGGTGGCGGCGGTGGTGGCCGATATCGCCAGCTTCCACAAGGCGCTCGATTTCACCGCCTCGCGGCGGCTGAGCCTGAGGAGCGCGGCATCGGGGGCCGGAGCCTTCCTGGTCCGCTATGGGCAGCAGCGCGAGGCCAGCGCTGCGAAATACCGCTGGCAGATTGCCGCCGCGCTCAGCGGGCCCCGGCCCTTCGACCCGCGGGCGCCCGGGCCGCCGCGATGGCGGGCGGTGCTCGAAAGAGGGCGGCTGCAACCGGACCATCCGGTCACGCCCGAAGGGGAAGTCTATCTCGTGGATTGGACGAAGAATGGTTTCGTTCTGGCAGACATCGACGGCGGCGAGCGGCGGCTCCCTGTGGAGCGGCCGGCGCTACCTCGTCCTCAGCCTGCCGCGCTGGGCGACGGACTGTCTCAAGCGAGCTGATGCCCGCCTTGCCGCGTCGCCCCGACCGCTGGTGCTGTGGGAGCGGATCAAGGGCGGGCTGCGCATCGTGGCGCTGGACGACGCGGCGGCCGGCTGCGGGCTGCGGCTCGAGCAGACCCTCGCCGACGCCCGCGCCATCGTCCCCGACCTTGCCATGCGCGAGATCGACCGGGACTATCTCGAAGGCGTGTTCGCCGATTTCGCCGACTGGCATTCCAACGCCAGTCCCATCGTCTCGGTCCTCACCGACATGGCGCCCTATGGCGATCTCGTTCTCGACATCACCGGCGTCGCCCATCTCTTCGGCGGCGAGGCCAGGATGCTGGTCACGCTCACCG
>SDZP01000227.1 GCA_004144935.1 Caulobacteraceae bacterium
CGACGCGGTCACCGACAGCACCTACCTGAAGCTGGACGTGAACGGCGACAAGAAGTCGGACTATGTGCTGCGGGTGAACGGCGATGTTTCCGGAACCACCGATCCGGCGCACATCATCGCACCGGGCAGCCTCCTGGACGGCACGGGCGGCTGGATTCTCTAAACCGGAATCCGACGGCTTTTTCAGACTTCCGGCAGCCGGCTCTGGTGAAACAGGGCCGGCTGTTTCATGTCTGGACGCGAAGAGGAGCGACTCATGGCCGGCAGTCAGGACTTCGCCGTCGACCCCCGCAACGCGGCCGCCAGGGTCTGGCTGAACGGCGCCCTTGTCGCCAAGGAAGACGCCAAGGTCTCCATCTTCGACGCCGGCTTCGTGGTCGGCGACGGGGTGTGGGAGGGGCTGCGGCTCCACAGGGGCCGGCTGCTGTTCCTGGACACCCACCTGGACCGCCTGTTCGCCGGCGCGGCGGCGATCGGTCTCGACATCGGCATGGACCGGAGCCAGGTGATCGCGGCGCTGAACCAACTGCTGGCCGCCAACGGGATGGAGGACGGGGTCCACCTGCGGCTGATGGTGACGCGCGGCCCGAAGTCGGCCGCCAACCAGGATCCGCGCAACGCGCTGGGCACGCCCACGGTGGTCATCCTGGCCGAATGGAAGTCGCCCAGCCCGGCCATCGTCACCCAAGGGCTGAAGCTGGCCAGCGTGTCGATCCGCTGCAGCCCGGCGGAGATGTTCGACATGCGGCTGAACTCCCACAGCCGCCTTAACCTGATCATCGCCCTGAACGAGGCCATCGCGCTGGGCGCTGACGAGGGGATCATGCTCGACCCGCATGGCTTCGTTTCCAGCTGCAACGCCACCAACTTCTTCTGGGTGCGGGATGGCGAGGTGCGCACCTCGCGCGGCGACTACTGCTTCAACGGCGTGACGCGCGGCAATGTCATCCGGCTCTGCCGGGAGAACGGCATCCCGCTGGCGCTCGGCGACTTCCCGATCGAGGACTGCCGCGCGGCCGACGAGGCTTTCGTCACCGGCACCTTCGGCGGCCTGACGCCGGTGCGCGAGATCGACGGCGTCCCCTGCCGATCAGCCTGCCCGGACCCGTCACCAGCCGGCTGCGCGAACTGTACGAGGCCTTGAAGGATGCCGAGGCCGTACGGTGAGGGCGCCCATGACCCTGCGCATCGCCATGTGGTCGGGACCGCGCAACATCTCCACGGCGATGATGCGCGCCTTCGAGAACCGCCCCGACACCGCCGTCGTCGACGAGCCCTTCTACGCCGCCTACCTCGCCGCCACAGGGCTGGACCATCCGATGCGGGACGAGGTGCTGGCGTCGCAGGCCACCGACTGGGCGATGGTCGGCGCCGAGATGGCGGGGGCGGGGCCGAGCGGCGCGGCGGTCTTCTACCAGAAGCACATGACCCATCACATGCTGCCGGGCGTCGACCTCGACTGGACGGCCGGCTGCGTCAACGCCTTCCTGATCCGAGACCCGGCGGCCGTGCTGGCCTCCTACGTGCGCAAACGCGGCGAGGTGACCCTGGCCGACATCGGGGTCGAGCGGCAGGGCGAGCTGTTCGACCGAGAATGCGACCGGCTGGGCCGGGCCCCGCCCGTGGTCGAGGGCGCCGATGTGCTGGCCAACCCCCGGGCGACCCTGACCACCCTCTGCGCCGCCCTCGGCATCCCGTTCAGCGACCGCATGCTGGCCTGGCCGGCGGGGCGGCGGGACAGCGACGGCGTCTGGGCGCCGGCCTGGTATGATGCGGTGGAGCGCTCCACCGGCTTTGGTCCGCCATCGCCTGAGGCGGCGCCGGAATTGCCGGACGATCTGCGCCGCATCGCCGACCGGGCCCGGCCCCTGTACGAACGGCTGGCGGCGCACAAGCTTGTGGCCTGACGCGACGTCATGCCTTGGCGCCGGGGCGGGGGTGGGCCAAGGTCTTCGGTAATCAACGATAATATACCAGGGAGAGACCCAGTGGAGCTGCTCAGCCAGACCGTCGTCGAGGCCCGTCCGGGGCCGGGCGCGCCGCTTGCCTATCCCACTCTGGACGGCATCGACCTGACCAACCCGATGAACTTCGCCCACGGCCAACCCTGGGCCGACTTCGCCCGCATGCGCGCGCAGGCGCCGGTGATGTGGCATGCCGAGCCGCGCGAAGGCCCCGGCTTCTGGGCGGTTACCCGCCATGCCGACATCATGACCGTCAACGGCGATCCGGAGACCTTCTCCTCGCAGCGCGGCGGCATCCTGATGGCGGTCGGCAAGCCCGAGCAGCGCCACGCCCTGCTGTTCCGCGCGTCGATGGACGCCATGATCAACATGGACCAGCCCTGGCACCTGCAGCTGCGCCGCGAGCACATGCCCTATTTCACGCCGGGCTACCTGCGCGAGCTGGGGGTCAAGGTAAAGGCCGAGATCGGCCGGCTGCTGGACGGGATGGCCGGCCGCGGCGAGCTGGATTTCGTCGAGGCCTATGCCTCGCAGCTGCCGCTGTTCACCCTCTGCGAGATCCTCGGCGTGCCGCCGGAGGACCGGCCCAAGTTCCTGAAGTGGATGCACTACCTGGAACTGGCCCAGAACATGGCGACCGAGCAGGCCAACCTGTCCGCCGGGCCGACCCTGGAGCTGATGCAGTTCATCCAGGACTTCAACACCAACGTCGAGGAGATGTTCGACTACGGCCGGCACATGCTTCACAAGCGCCGCCTCGACCCCCAGCCGGACCTGATGAGCGCCATCGCCCGGGCCCAGCTGGAGGGTGATTTCCTGGCCGACGAGTACCTCGACGGCAGCTGGCTGCTGATCGTCTTCGCCGGCAACGACACCACGCGCAACACCCTGTCCGGCTCGGTCAAGCTGGTCACCGAGCATCCCGAGCAGCGGGCGAAGCTGCTGGCCGACGAGGGCCTGCTGCCGGGCGCGGTCAATGAATTCATCCGGATGGTCAGCCCGGTCATCTACATGCGCCGCACGGCCACCCAGGACACCGAGGTCGCCGGCCAGGCCATCCTCGAGGGGCAGAAGGTGATCATGTACTATGGCGCCGGCAACCGCGACGAGACCGTCTTCCCCGACGCCGACCGGCTCGACGTCACCCGCGCCAACGCCGACAAGCACATCGCCTTCGGCTACGGCCCGCACGTCTGCATCGGCAAGCGCGTCGCCCAGCTGCAGCTGGAGGAAACCTGGCGCCAGCTGCTGGCCCGCTATCCCGACATCCGCTGGACCGGCGACATCGACATCGCGCCGAATAACTTCGTGCACGCGATCCGGCGGCTCGGGGTGGCGTTCAGCGGCTAGATCACGGCTTGCCTTCCGTCAGGTCGGGGGCGTTTGATGCCGGAAAATCAACAGAGGGAGCCGCTCCGTGGCCTATGAGACCATCCAGTACGTCGTGGAAGACGGCATCGCGACGCTGACCCTGCATCGCCCCGAGCGGATGAACGCCTTCACCGCCCAGATGATGCTGGAGATGATCGCCTGCTTCGACGAGATCGACGCCGATGACGCGGTCAAGGCGGTGATCGTCACCGGGTCGGGCCGGGCCTTCTGCGCCGGGGCGGACCTGGGCAGCGGCGGCTCGACCTTCGACTACGCCTCGCGCAACGAGGACGCCCGCGAGAGCGGCAAGGTCGACGAGATCTACCGCGACGGCGGCGGTCGCCTGACCCTGCGCATCTACGAGTGCAAGAAGCCGGTTATCGCCGCCGTCAACGGCGCAGCCGTCGGCATCGGCGTGACCATGCAGCTGGCCATGGATATCCGTATGGCCTCGACCGAGGCCAAGTTCGGCTTCGTCTTCGCCCGCCGCGGCATCACCCCGGAAGCGGCCTCCAGCTGGTTCCTGCCGCGCCTGGTCGGCATGCAGCAGGCGCTGGAGTGGTGCTACACCGGCCGGGTGTTCCCGGCCCAGGAAGCCAAGGACGGCGGCCTGGTGCGCTCGCTGCACGCGCCGGAGGACCTGCTGCCGGCGGCTTGCGCCCTGGCCCGGGAGATCGTCGACAACACCGCTCCGGTGTCCATCGCCCTGACCCGCCAACTGCTGTGGCGCAATGTCGGCGCGCCGCACCCGATGGTCGCCCACCGCGCCGACAGCCGGGCCATCCAGTACCGGGGCGCACAGGGCGATGCCAAGGAAGGGGTGACCTCCTTCCTCGAAAAGCGGGCGCCCAACTACCCGAACAAAGTGTCGAGCGAACTGCCCGACATTTGGCCGGACTGGGAAGAACCCCAGTTCAAATAGGCAAGGTCAGGTAGAGCATTCGGGGAGCATTCGGGCGCGATTTCCGTCGCGGAACCGTGACTCGTCAAAGTCAAAGACCGGGCGCAGACTTTCTCCCGTAGAGACCTCACAGAGTCTCACGGGAGAATACGCCATGATGGATCGCATGTTGAGCTGGTCGTTCGGCCTGGCGCTCGCCGGGCTGTTACTGGCCATGAGTTTTCAGAAGTTTTTCGGTCTGGATCCCAATCCCGTCTTTGGGCTGATCGCGGCCAGGTCTGGCATCGGCCTGTTCGAGCCCGGCCTGCGGTATGCCACCGCCGTGCTCGAGCTTGTCGCGGCCGGTCTGGTGCTCTGGCCTGCCATGCGGCAGCGGGGCGCCATCCTGGGCCTGTGCGTGGCGCTGGGCGCCATCGCCTTCCATCTGTCGCCCTGGCTGGGCTGGCAGATTCCCAAGCCCGGCCCGCTGTCGCAGGCCCTGGCCCAGGGCCTGACGGCGGCGCAGATCGACGCCCTCAATCTGCCGACCGACAAGGGCGCCATGTTCCTGCTGGCGGTGGCCATCGCGGCCCTGGCCGGGGTTAGCATCTTCATCGAGCGCAGCAACCTGTTCGCCCGCACCCACCCGGCCTCCAAGCCGGAGCGCGCGAGTTTCGCCTGACGCGCTCGCAGGCTCTCGAAAGGGCGGAATTTCGTCACCGGTAGTTAACGGCGGCCCGCTAGGCTGGTCGCCGGAACCGGATTGCCATGAACGAACCCGCCGCGCAGCAGCCTCTGGAGGCCGCCCTCGACCTGTCCGACGGGGCGCCCGCCATCGCCTCGGCGTCGCGCTCCCGCGCCAGCCTGCTGAAGCGGCTGGCGGACGTCGTCTGCCTGCCCGGCAGCCGGGTCAACACGTTCGAGCGGGCGATGACCGCCGACCTGCTGATCGAGATGCTGCGCGAGGCCGATCCGGTCGAGCGGGCCAAGGTCGCCCGCCGGCTGGCCAACCTCGCCGACATACCGCCGGCGCTGGCCCGGTTGCTGCTGCGCGACGTGCTGCCCGTCGCCACGGCCTTGCTGGAGCACAGCCAGCACTTGGGCGACGCCGACCTGATTGACTGCGCCCTCAATGCCGATGTCGACCATCGCCGCCTGATCGCCATGCGCCGCGGGGTGGGGGAGGCGGTCGTCGACGCCCTGGTCCGCCGCTGTGAGCAACCGGTCCTGGAGGTCCTGCTGCGCAACGACATGGCCAAGATCAGCCACGGGGCGCTGGAGACCATGGTCGGCTGCACCCGCGACAACCCCCGTCTGATCTCCCTGCTACTGCGGCGACAGGAACTGCGGCCCAGCCACGCCTATGCGATGTTCTGGTGGGCCAATTCCGACTGCCGCCGGGTCATCCTCCAGCCGGACAACGGCGACGAGGCGGTCATCTACCCGGTGCTCAAGCGCTCGCAGCTCCTCGTCGAGGACGGCCAGTCGGTCGTGCTCGGTCAGCAGCTGCACGTGGGAACGGTCGATCCCAAGGAGGTCCTGCGCGTGCTGGGCGTCC
>SDZP01000687.1 GCA_004144935.1 Caulobacteraceae bacterium
ATGCTGATGCACATCGGGCTCGACACGGTCGGCCAGGACGGCGCGGGCTTCGAGGTTCACGTCCGCGATGGTCAGCCGGTGCGAAGCGGCGACCCGCTCATCTCCTTTGACATCGACCTCCTGGCCCGCCGCGCCCGCAGCCTGCTGACCCCGGTGGTGATCACCAACGCCGAAGCCTTCGCCATCGTCCGCCGCGACCAGGACCAGGAAGCGGCCGTCGGCGACTTTCTGATGGAGCTGCGGCCGCTGGGCGCGGCTGTCGCGGCGCCGGAGGCTTCCCAAACATCGGCCGATCGCCGCCTGCGGATACCCATGCTGCACGGCGTCCACGCCCGGCCGGCCGGTCGCATCGCCCAGCTTGCCAAGACCTTCGCGGCGGAAACGGCGATCCTCGCCTTCGAGCGCCGCGCCAACGCGCGCAGCCCTATCGCCCTGATGTCGCTGGGCGTGCGCCACGGCGACGAGATCGTCGTGACCGCGGCCGGAGACGATGCCGAGGCCGCCGTTCAGGCCATCGCCGACCTGATCGCCGAGGGCATGGGTGAAGCGGCGCCGCTCGCCGCCGACCCGATTGAAGCGCCGGTGGAAGAGCCGCCGATCGCGACGACCCCGCCGACCCTGCTGCAGGGCGTCTGCGCCGCTCCGGGACTGGCGATCGGGCAGGCCATGCGGCTGACCACGTCCGCAATCGTCGTGCCCGAGTTCGGCGCCGATGCCGCCACCGAGCAGCGCGCGCTGCAGGCCGCGGTTGACGCCGTGAGGGCCAGGCTGGAAGCCGCCGCCGCCAGCGGTCCGACCGAACGCCGGGCCGTGCTGGCCGCTCATCTGGCCTTCCTCGAGGACCCCGAACTGATCGCCGCCGCCAGGTCCCTTGTGGAGAACGGCAAGAGCGCCGGCTTCGCCTGGCGCAGATCGCTGGCCCACTACGTCGACGCCCTGCGCCGGCTGGGCGACAGCCGGCTTGCCGAGCGGATCGACGACCTCATCGACCTCGAACGCCAGGTTCTGCTGGTTCTGACCGGCGACGAAACGCAGGGCTCGCCTGTCCTGCCGCAAGGCGTCATCCTGCTGGCCGACGAGCTGCTGCCGTCCCAACTGATGGCGCTGGACGCCGGAAAGCTGCGCGGTCTCTGCACCGCCAGGGGTGGCCCGACCTCACATGTTGCAATCCTGGCGGCGGCCATGAACC
>SDZP01000688.1 GCA_004144935.1 Caulobacteraceae bacterium
CCTTTCAGCCGGGCGGCGGCGTCGACAATGGTCCGGTGGCCCTTGAGCCGGGTGATACGACCCCCGAGCACGAAGACGGTGCGGCCGTCGGCCGGCTGAAAGGCGAAGGCCGGGGCGACTTCGTGATCCTTTTCGTTGGCGACGACCAGGGGCGCACCGAGTACCACCAGGAGATCCAGGACGCCATCCAGTCGGGCGGCCTTGCCGACCAGGTCAAGCTCGTCGGCCATTGCGACGACATGCCGGCCGCCTATCGCCTCGGCGATTTCGCCCTGCTGCCCTCCACCCAGCCGGAAAGCTTCGGCCGGGCGGCGGTCGAGCCGCAGGCCATGGGCCGCCCCGTTCTGGTCAGTGACCACGGCGGCGCCCGCGAGACGGTGGTCGAGGGCGAGACCGGCTGGCGGCTGCCGGTCGGCGACGTCGATGCCTGGGCGAGGGGCCTTGGCCAGGCCATGGACACCGACCTCATGCGCCGGCGCGCCATGGGGGAGGCCGGTCAGGCGAGGGCGCGGAAACTCTACTCGGTTGAAGCCATGTGCGAAGCCACCCTGGCCGTCTATGCTCGCCTCCTGGAGAGTCGGGCCTGATGGCGAGCTTCGAGAAGATCCTGGTCGTGCAGGCCGGGACCATCGGCGAATTCGTGCTGTCCCTGGCCGCCATGCGGCGGATCAGGGCCGCCCACCCGCGCGCACGTATCACCCTGCTGACCATTCCCGCCTTCGAGGCCCTGGCCAAGACCAGCCCCTACTTCAACGAGGTCGACACCAACGGCGCCCCGGGCAATCCGGGCGAATGGCTGGCCCTGCGCAAGGCGATCAAGGCGGCCAAGTACCTCCGGGTCTATGACCTGCAGGGCAACTCCGCCTCGGCCTCCCTGTTCAAACCGATAGAAGATCCTTGTTTACCAAAAGGCTTGAAACTTCCACCGACTTCACCCCTCATGCCCGCTTTTGTAGGGACGGGATCGTTCTCCGAATGTCTCGAATCGCTTCAACCGCTGTTGGATACCACCGCCCCTTGCCCTCCCCCCTCTTCTCATTGCCTCTTCGCAGGTCTCCCTACACCTCATATCGATTTCGAAAGGGAAGATCAGAGAGGATTCATAGGGATCAGCGAGTATTGGTACACCGCCCAACAGGTTTTAGGGCTGGGAGGTGTTTGGGATTGGGCGGAATGGGAGAAAGGCAT
>SDZP01000689.1 GCA_004144935.1 Caulobacteraceae bacterium
GCGCGCTGACGGCTATCGAAGCGGCGGACCCTTATACCGTCGGCGGCTGGAGCTACAAAAAGGCGAGCCGGCGAGTATCGGCGGAAGCCCCGGGTCTGTGGGCCTTTGCGTGGGTCGAGGCGTCGCGACTGTTGGCCGGTTTGCCGCCGGGCCGGCCTACGCGGCCCGCCCGACTCCGGCGGGGCCGCCGCCGGAGCCGCTTTTGGCGATGAATATGTCTAGACATATTCTACGGAGCTTTGAAAACTGACGGGATTTTCCGCCTATCGCGGTCCCGCCGGCAGGTTCAGCGCCGACTCGATGCCGGTCCAGGGGGTGATCTTGAAGTTCTGGGCCTCCGGGGGGCTGACGTTGCGGCCGTCCTGGGTGACCAGGGCGCCGTTCGGGAACAGTGGGCCCATCGGCAGGCTGGTGACGTCGAGGCCGTCGGTCTCCGAGGAGCCGTCGATGCCGGCCGGGCCGTTGGCGACCACGGCGAAGGAGCCGACATAGGCGTTGTCGCCCTCGCGGCGGAAGACGGCGTAGCTGTTGTTGCCCTGGCTGGAGACGACGATGTAGCCCTTGCCGCCGGGCTGGACGTAGAGGCTGACGCCTTCGAGGTCGTCCTTCAGCGCCTTGTTGGAGGCGACGCTGGTCACCTGGCTACGCTTTTCGGGGCCCTTGGGCTCGGCGTTGAGGCGCCAGAGGGCGACGTCCTCCTCGGCCACGTAGAGCCAGCCGGTCTCGTCGTCGGCGACGCAGCCTTCGGTCTGGGTGGCGAAGGCGAACTGGCGGACCAGCGTGGCCTTGACCGCGCCGGCGGCCGTCGGATCCAGCCGCCACTGGCGCATCTTGCCGTCGGTGTCGTTGATGAAGACGTAGGTCTTGCCGCCCTTGCCCCGGTACATGCAGAGGCCATAGGGGTCGCCAAGGCCCGTGCCCTGGACGCCGTCCGAGACGTTGCGCAGGGTCCCGGTCGCGCCGTCCAGCGCATAGAGGGCGATGGCGTTGCGGGTGCGGTCGCTGGCGCTGACCAGGGTGATGGACTGGCCGCCCAGCTTGAAGCCGTCGCGCAGGTCGACGTTGTTCATCTTGCCGTCGGCGGCGAAGGAGAGGCGCTTGCCGGTCAGGTCGTAGACGCCAAGGCCGGCCTGCTTGTCGGTGCCGATGATCAGGCTCCTGACCGGATCGGCGCGGTTGAACCAGATG
>SDZP01000228.1 GCA_004144935.1 Caulobacteraceae bacterium
CGATGGTCAAAGGCCTTGAGCCGGATGCGGATGTTCTGACGATCCATATCGCTCTTCTATTCCCCAACAGACGGCGGACCGCCCGCGTGATCTCGAACCATTTCAAAGACCAACCCCGAAGCCCTCGAAAGGGTCTCGGATACGCACAAGTCCGCAAAAAACGACAGGCTCGCCCGGGTCGCCCCGCGAGAGCCTTTCAAGCCAGAAACACCGAATGTGTTGCTGGTCGTTCCGCGCACCGCGTCTGCCCTAAGGCACAGCCGGTCCAACAGGAGGCGCGCTAATACCCGTCGATTCCGGCTGCGTCAAGGCTTGTGGGCCTCTTCGTTGGACGGGATCGGCGGGCGGAACGCGCCGGAGCGCGGTCTATAGACAGATTCCGCGCGGACACCACCGGAAACGCATCGCGGCCAAAGAAAAAGGGGCCGGCGCGGACGCCGACCCCTGCGAAGTCGCCTTTCCGACGGCGGCTAATCGCGCTTCATGTCGAAGGGGCCGACGTGGATCGCCCCAGAGCCGATGGTGGTCTTGTCGACCGAACCGGCCTTGGTCACCCACAGGTCGCCGGAGCCCAAGAAGCTGGCGTCCACCTTTGTGGCCTCGCCGGCGAAGCGGATGTCGCCGGAGCCGGCCACCGCCACCTCGAGGCTGGGTGCCCGGCCGCCGAAGATGCGCACATCCCCCGAACCGGCGATGGAGACGTCCAGGTCGCCGTTCAGCGAGGTCATGATGACGTTGCCGGACCCGGCGATGGAGATGTCGGCCTTGCCCGTGACGGCCTTCAGGCGGGTGTCGCCCGATCCGGCGACGCTGAGGTCCAGCCCGCCGACGTTGCCGGCCAGGACGTCGCCCGAGCCGGCCTGGCTGATGTCCAGCTCGCCGGTGACGTTGCCGATGGTCCAGTCGCCGCAGCCGGCGTTGGAGAACTCCACCGAGTTGGCGCGGCCGATGTAGCCCCAGACCGCGCCGGAGGCGCCGACCTCGACATCGCGCGGGGTATAGATGACCACCTCCGGCATGTCCTTCCACTGGACGGTGCCCAGGTCGCGGATGTCGGCCGAGGCGGTGTCGTGCGTGCCGCGGCAGTTGCGGATCCGGTTCCACTTCAGGCCGCCGTCGACGATCGTGCGGACGCCCTTCTTCTCGACCTTCAGGTTCAGGCGGCTGTCGTGGCTCTTGATGACCACCTGCACGTCGCTGCGGTCCTGCGGGATGACCGTGACGCGGGCGACGGCGTCCTTGATGACGACCCGCGGCTCGCGCTCCCTGGCGGCGGCGGCGCCCGCGGTGGCGGCGATGGTGGCGGCGGCGAGGCCGGCGATGGCGATCAGGCGCATGTCTGTGTCCCTTCAGAATGATGAGGGAACGCTAGGACCACACCCGCGGCAAGGCAGCTTAATTCGAGGTCATGACCGATGTTTCATGTCAGTCCTGAAACAGGCTCAGGCGGCCTTCTTCGCCTGCTCCGCCAGTTCGAAGCTGCGCTCGTAGTCCTTGATCAGGTTGGGCGCCAGGTTGGCCTTCTTCATGGCCAGCGACGCCGCCCACAGGGCCGCGCGGGCGGCGGCCGGGGTCTTCTCCATCGCCGCCGGCGTCATGCCGTAGCGGCGCAGCACGCCGTTGGCGTAGTGAGCGCCGCGCATCAGCCGGGTCTCCCAGGTTTGGAAGTCCAGCGACAGGGAAACGTTGAACACCCCCTGGTTCTCGACGCGGTGCGGCGCGTACAGCGGCCAGGTCAGCGCCTGGCCCGGCTGCAGCTCGACGACCTCGGCGTCCTCGTCGAAGGCCATCCGGTAGGGCAACTCCTCGGCCTGCACCCGCATGATCACCTTCTCGACCGAGGTCTGCGGCTGGTGCGCCTCGTCGGTGGGATAGACCCACAGCTTCTTCACCCCGCGCAGGTGGAACAGCACCACCCCGGCGGCGTCGAAGTGATAGGGCACCTTGGTCTGCGGCGAGGACATGATCAGCTGGCCGGTGACCTTGATCGGCTTCACGCCCAGGTCGGCGGCGATGGCGTCGAAATTCGGCTGGATGTGGGCCCACAGCTCCGGATAGGCCTCATGCGCATCGCGCAGGTTGACCCACACCTGGCCGGCCTTGATCGCCGCCAGCAGTGTCGCCCCGTCCGCCCTGCCCCGCTCGCCGGTGGCCAGGCTGACCTGGCCTTCGGCGTCATAGGAGTAGGCGTTGATGTCGAGCAGCTCGGCCGGGTAGCGGTCGAGGATCATCGCCAGCTTCTCGTCGGAGGCGATGTCGGTCTCATGGACCCTGTGATCGTAGATCTTCGGTTGCGACAGCCAGCTCATGGTCTCATCCAGTCAGAGGCAAAGGGCGGAGGCGGCCAGCAGCAGGCTGGCGGCCGGTTGTCCGCGGCCACGGCCGGCCATGGCCGAGGCGGCGGCGCTGAGCGCCCGCACCCGGCCAAGAGTCGTGGTCTCGCAGGCGTCGATGATCGCCCAGCGGCGGCGTACGCTCTGCGCCAGGCCGCCGGGCGCGAGACCCGTCAGGGTGTCCAGCGCCGTCGGCCCCGCGGCCTGCCCGACGCCTTCCCAGACCTGGCGGTCCAGGTCGCAGAAGTACTTCTTGTACGCCTCGCCCTCGAAGCCGAAGTCGTAGAGGCCGCCGCCCTGCCCTTCGGCGGCGTGGGCCTTCATCGTCTCCATGCTCAGCAGCATGCCCGGCGAATAGCGGGCCGCGTCGGCCTCGTAGGCCGGCAGCCAGAAGTGATAGTGGCCGGCGCCCCTGAGGCCGAGCTCATAGGCCATCGGCTGGTCCCCGGCGTACATCACCGCCAGCCTGGCCCCGAAGTCGGCGCCGTCGTGGGTCAGCAGGCCGCGCAGCATGTCGACCGTCCAGCCGCAAGCGAAGATGTCGTGGCGGCGGGTGCGCTGGTACTGCGCCTGCTTCAGCTCGATCAGCCGGTCGAAGTGGCTGAGGTCACCGGTGGCGGTCTCGATGCGGATCGGTCCCAGGTCGCGCTCGAACGAGCGACGGGCCCGCTCCTTGTCCTTGAAGAACTTGCCGAACGCGCCCTTGCGATCGGCGTAGTAGGCGTTCCAGCCCCGGGTGACGTCGGCCAGCAGGGTGCGCGACCGCGTCCGGCCTTCGCCCTCGCTGGCGGGACCGGTCCAGCCGGTGGCGGTGAACGAGCGGGCGCCGACCAGTTCGGCCGCCTCGTCGATCGAGAAATCCAGGTCCGGGCCAGTGATGACGGCGTGGTAGTCGTTCAGCGGCGCGCCCAGCGGCTGGGCCGCCCCGCCGCGCCGCTGGTGCGGCAGGAAGCCGACCACTGTCCCGTTCCGGTGCAGCACCGCCAGCCGCGCGCCCGGCGCCGCCCGGCCGGCCACGGCCGTGAAATCGGGATGGAAGAAGGGGGACTCATAGGCCGGGCTGGCCGCCGTCCAGCCGAGCCACAGGGCGCGCTCGGCCGGCGTCAACGCCTCCGTCCCGATGATCTCGACGCTCAATTGGCGACCCAAAACGAAACCCTTTCAGTCGATCTGACTGATTTCCCGCAAGGGGTGTGCCAGCCGATCTACCGGAGGGTGACGAAGAGCCCGTTAAGCCGGCGCCGATTCCGCGAGAGAATCTGCAGCCAGGGCCGCTCGCACCCGGCGGCCGACCAGGATGCGCATGGTGGCGTACTGGATCACGAACAGGATCAGCTTGCTGGCCAGGGGCACGGTGGTCATCACCAGGGCCCAGGTGCGGGGGTCGGTCACCAAGGCGATCACCAGATTGAGCGCCGCGGTGGCGAACATCATCCCGGCCCAGATATAGCCAAAGGTCAGGCCGAGCCCCGGCGCGTTGTTGGTGACGATGGGAGGAAGGTAGCGGTTCATCCAGCCCTTCTTCAGCATCACCACCCCGACGGCGGTCAGCACGAGGGTCGGCTTGACCATCACGAAGCGCGGATCGTGGGTCAGCAGGGTGGCGCCGCCCATGACGACGACCAGCCCCAGGCTCAGCCACTGCATGGTGTCCACTGGCCGACGCCGCGCCCAGCACAGGGCGACCTGGCCCGCGCCGATGGCGATGGCCGCCGCCGTGGCGATGACGACATCATGGGTGACGCTGATCAGCACCATGAAGAAGACAGTCGAGAGCAGGTCTTCCAGCAGGAACAGACCGGCGGTGAGGGCGTAGCGCATGGGAACTCCGTTGGCGGCTCGATGATCGACGTCTGGCCGCTCCCCCACCCGCTCCGCCAGCGCTCCTGCGCCAATCGCCGCCTCCCATTCGCCAACCAACCCGCCGGCCCGTTCACGAAGCGCCAAATGACGCTATGACTGGACGCCATGAGCGACGCCTTCTTACCAGACGCCCCCCTCCGGGAGGCATTGGCCAGCCCGGCCGCCTGGGCCCGACGCCTGGCCTACGCCACGGCGGCCGGGGTGTTCCTCGGCGCGGTCGGGGCGTTCGGGACCTTCGTCGCCGCGCCGCTGGCCAACCGCGTCGCCGACTGGGTGGTTATGTTCTGGGTCGGGACGCTGCTCTACCCTGTGGTGACCGCCCTGGCCGTCATCCAAGGCCACCGCTGGGGAATCTCCGCCTGGTTCAGCGTGCCTTTCGCCGTCTCGCTCGCCAGCCTCCCAATGACCCTGGCCTCGATCTGAGCGACCAGCGTCTTCATCAATCCGATGGACGGCCGCGACTTCCTGCGCACCTACTTTCAGGTTCTGCTGGTCGCCCTGCCGACAGTCGGCGCCTACGTCGCCTGGCGTTCACGCATCGAGCCAGGGCCGGTCGCCAGGCCCGTCGAGCCCGCGCCGGCTTCCCGCTTCTTCACCCGTCTGCCGGCGCGGCTCGGAACCGACCTCCTCTGTCTGCAGATGGAGGACCACTACGTGCGCGCCCACACGGCCGTCGGCTCCGACCTGATTCTCATGCGAATGCGGGACGCCGTCGCCGAACTGGACGCCCTCCCCGGCTTGCAGGTCCACCGCAGCTGGTGGGTGGCGGCAGGCGCGGTCGCCGGCCATCGCAAGGACGACCGCCGGCTGACCCTTGTTCTGACCAACGGCCTTGAGGTGCCGGTGGCCCGCTCCGCAGCGTCGGCCGTACGCCAGACCTGGCTCTGACCCCGTCCTTTTGAGCGGAATCTTGGGCAGGGCCGTCCTGTCCGCGGCATCGTGACTGATCACATTGTTGGCTTAGGTGCGCACAAAGACCGTGCAGAGCCTGGGCAAGGCGACCACGACGGAGGATCCGCTCAGTAGGCCGTCTTGCCGATATAGTTTCCAGGCGGGCCGTAGCGGCAGACGAGGACCTCGTTCTCGGCGGCCCGCGCCACGGCGCAGCCGACCTCGGTCGTGCTCCTCCAGACGATCTGCGTATAGTGGCCGACGACGTTGCCGGACTGGACCACGTCGGCAAAAACACCGGGGCTATAATACCGCTTCTCGGCGGCCCAGCCGGCCACCATCTGTTCGACGCTATAGGCGTTGGCCGGACCCATCCACAGGTTCTCGCCCTGCCCCCGCTGGTCGGCATGCTCCAGGCCGCCGCCCTTGCGCGCCAGGGTTTCCGCCCAGGCCTGGGCGTCGCGCTCGAGTGGCTCGCTCCAGGTCAAGGGCGCGGTTCCGACGGCGGCGCGTTCGCTGTTGTGGGCGTCAAGGACGCGGCTGGCGAAGGGCTCCTGGGCGGCCGCCGGGGTGGCGAGCAGCAGGACGGCGAGGACAGGCAGGATACGCATGAGACAGCCAATCGGCAGGGCTCCCTCACCAGGATGGGGAGGGGCCGGCGGCGGGGCCGCCAGG
>SDZP01000690.1 GCA_004144935.1 Caulobacteraceae bacterium
ACGTCCTGCGGTCCGAGGCCCGCCGAGACGATCTCCGGCTCGGTGAAGCAGACGGCGGCGATGGTCACGGGATCGAAGCGCTTGTCGTGGCCGGCGATGATCTCGGCCACCACCTCGCCCTGGGCCGAGCCCTTGTGGGCGAGCATGGGTTCGCCGGTCAGATCGCCGACGGCCCAGACGTTCTTCATGCTGGTGGCGCAGCGGTCGTCGATCTTCACGAATGGCCCGGCCATGGCCACGCCCATGTTCTCCAGCCCGAAGCCCTTGGTGCGCGGCTTGCGGCCGACGGTGACGAGGACCTTGTCGGCGGCCAGTTTGAAGGCCTGGCCGTCGGCGCCGGTGACGTTCAGCGATCCGTTCTCGAAGGAGCCGGCCTTGGCCCCGAGGTGGAGTTCGACGCCGTGTTTCTTCAGCCAGTTGGCGACCGGGTCGGTCAGGGCCTTGTCGTAGAGCGGCAGCAGGCGGTCAGCCATTTCGACGATGGCGACTTCCGCGCCGAGCTTGCGGAAGGCGATGCCCAGCTCCAGCCCGATATAGCCGCCGCCGACCACGACCAGCTTGTTCGGCACGGCGTCCAGCGACAGCGCCTCGGTCGAGGAGATGACGTCGCCGCCAAAAGGCAGGAACGGCAGTTCGACCGGCTCCGAGCCCGCGGCCAGGATGACGTGCTCGGCGGTGATGGTGATGTCGCCGTCGGCGGTCTTCACGGTGCAGGTCTTGGCGTCGGCGAAAGTGGCCCAGCCGTTGATGACCTTGACCTTGGCCTTCTTCAGCAGGGCCGCGACGCCGTTGTTCAGCTTACGGACGATGCCGTCCTTCCACGCCACCGTCTGGGTCAGGTCGATGGCGGGAGCCGTCGCCGTGATGCCCAGCGTGCCGCCGTCGGCGGCCTTGGACACCGTCTCGAATTTGTTGGCCGCATGGATGATGGCCTTGGACGGAATGCAGCCGACATTCAGGCAGGTCCCGCCCAGCCCGTCGCCGCCGTCGACCAGAATGGTGTCGAGGCCCAGCTGGCCGCAACGGATGCCCGCGACATAGCCGCCGGTGCCGGCGCCGATGATCAGGACTTTGGTTTTGAGGGTCTGGGTCATGCGGTCTTGCGTGAATTGGGAGGGTCAGTGGACGTGGTCGGCGTGGGCGTCCGGCGCCTCGGCAGCCGGAACCTGCGCCACCAGGTCGAGGAT
>SDZP01000691.1 GCA_004144935.1 Caulobacteraceae bacterium
AGCGGCGCTGGCCTTCGAACCAGCCGTAGCCGGCCGCGCCGCGGGCGGCGAACAGCCAGCCGCCGACGTTGCGGCGCCAGTAGACGCCGGCCTCGAGCAGGGAGACGTTGGTCTGCTCGCCGACCTGGGCGACGTCGTCCTTCTCTTCGGCGTTCATGTAGGCCAACGTCGCGCCCAGGGCGCCGCCCTGGTCATCCATGCTCTCGTAGCCGCCGATGAAGCCGAAGGCCTTGGTTTCCGAACCGATGGTGACGCCGGTCTCGCGCAGGACGCCGACGTTGATCTCCTGCACCCAGAGGCTGTCGGGGCCGTACTTCTGGCCCATGTCCGGACGCGTCGCGGTCAGGCGGAACAGGGCCTGGGAGGCGTTGTCGAGCGACGAGAACAGACCCTCGCCCTGGTCGGGCAGCATCTGGTCATAGAGCTTCAGGAAGTCCTTCTTGTTGGTCGCGCTCAGGAAGGCGTCGGCCAGTTCGTTGTCGGCGAACAGCGCCTGGTAGATGGCGTCGAGCGCCGGGCGTTGGCTGCCTTCCAGGCCCAGGGAGTCGGCGTCGCGGCGCTGCACCACGAGGTTGACCTCGCCGGCCGGCACATTGGCCTGGGTCTCGACAGTGTAGAAGTAGGGGGTGTTTTCGAGATCGACGCCGTTCTGCACATCGCCGAAGGTCAGGGTCCCGGCCTTGACGATGTTGTAGGTCTTGCTGGTTTCCAGGTCGACGTCGATCAGCCCCGTCAGTTCGAAACCGATTGTCGAACCGTTGGCGAAGTTGACCGTGTCGAACTCGAACTTGGTGTTCTGACGGCCGGCGATCTCGTCGGGGTTAATGGTGACGAAGAGCTCGCCGGCGGTTTTCACGTCCAGCGTCCCGCCCCGGACAATGCTGGTGTTGGTCGCCGTCAGGCGGCCGTCGGTGACGGTGATGTCCAGCTCGTCGTCGAGGTCGTTGATGTAGTCGTAACGGCTGATGCTGTTGTCGATGTTCGCATCGGGATCGGTGTCGGGCTTCTCCGTCCCCTTCAGGTTCAGAATGTCGCCCCTGGCGGTCGCGCCGCCGCTGATCAGCAGCTTGTCGTTACCGAGCCCGAACGACATGTCGCCCACCAGCGTACCGTTGCGCAGGTCGACGACGCCGACGCCGTCCTCGTCATCGTCGGCGGTGCCGTCCTGGGCGTCGTCGCCGTCGGG
>SDZP01000229.1 GCA_004144935.1 Caulobacteraceae bacterium
CGGCGCCGTCAGCGACGCCCAGGGCGCCGACCCGGCCGCCATTCCCGTCGCCCCGGCGCCGGCCGAAGCCGCCCCGGCCGAGCAACCGGCCGACGAAGCCAAGCCGGAAGACACCCCCGCCGACCTGCGCGGCCCGCAGTAGGGCCCAGTCCCTTCTCCCGCTTGCCGGGAGACGGTGGCCCCAAGCCTGGACCATCGCATGTCGCTAATGGTTTCGAAGGTTCGTGAAGCCGCCTCAGGGCGTCCTTCTCCCCTTGCGGGAGAAGGTGGCGGCGAAGCCGTCGGATGAGGGGTCGCGCTAACCTGTCGGGTTGCGGCGTTGGCGTAGGTCGCGGCTTAGAGAATGTCCGACCCCTTCGGGGCCACCTTCTCCCGCAAGGGGAGAAGGGAGTCATGAGGCCAACCATCATCAGCGAGGCGCTGCTAGGCTTACCCGATAGCCTGCTCCCGAAGTGCTCGGAGGAAGGTAGCCCCGGCCTAAACTGACCTGCGCAAAAACCTCAACTTCACCTCAACAGAACCCATACGCGACCGAAACGCTCTTATGGGCCGATCGCGACATTTCACAGCCACAACCACCATGCAATAATTTGCAATTTCAATAACTTAACGCCAAACAACCGCTCGACAGCGGCCAGACGTGGTATAATGGCCGGCCGCTTCGTTAAGCCTAGGCCGCCGCGTCCCGCGCCTTGGCCATCGGGTCATAGGCCAGGATCGGGGCCAGCCACCGCTCCGCCGTCGCCAGGTCCCAGCCCTTGCGCGCCGCGTAGTCCGCCACCTGGTCGCGGTCGATCTTGCCGACCCCGAAGTAGTGGGCCTGCGGATGGGCGAAGTAGAGGCCCGAGACCGAGGCCGGCGGGCTCATCGCATAGCTCTCGGTGAGGGCCATGCCGGTGTGGGTCTCGGCGTCGAGCAGCTTGAAAAGGGTGGCCTTTTCGGTGTGGTCGGGCTGGGCCGGGTAGCCGGGCGCGGGGCGAATGCCCCGGTAACGCTCAGCGATCAGTTCGTCGATGTCGAAGGGCTCGTCGGGGGCGTAACCCCAGAGCTGCGTCCGCACCTGCCGGTGCAGCGACTCGGCGAAGGCCTCGGCCAGGCGGTCGGCCAGGGCCGCCGACAGGATGGCGTTGTAGTCGTCTCCCGCCGCCTTGTACCGGGCGGCGATCTCGGTCTCGCCATGGCCGGCGGTCACCGCGAAGGCGCCGATCCAGTCCGGGGCCTTGTCGCCCGGGGCCACGAAGTCCGACAGGGCCAGGTTGGCCTTGCCGCCCGACTTGTCCATCTGCTGGCGCAGGGTGTGGAAGCGGGCCAGTTCGGCGGTGCGGCTCTCGTCCGAGAACACCGCGATGTCGTCGCCCACCGCCTGGGCCGGCCAGAAGCCGACAACCCCTTTGGCGGTGAACCACTTCTCCTCGACGATGCGCTTCAGCATCGCCTGGGCGTCCTTGAACAGGTCGCTCGCCGCCTCGCCGACGATGTCGTCCTCAAGGATGGCGGGATAACGCCCGACCAGCTCCCAGCTGGCGAAGAAGGGCGTCCAGTCGATGTGGCGGGCGAGGTCGGCCAGGTCGCCCTCGACGGCCCGCACCCCGATGAAGCTGGGCCTGGCCGGCGGTTCGGCCGTCCAGTCGACCGGATGGGCGTTGGCCCGCGCCCGGGCGATCGGCGTGCGGTTCTTGGCCTCCTGGCCGCGGGCGAACTGCTCGCGGACCCGGATGTATTCGTCGCGCGTGATCGCTTCGAGGTTCGGCCGCTCGTCCGACAGCAGGCCCGACACCACGCCCACCGCCCGGCTGGCGTCGAGCACATAGGTGGTCGAGGCGCGGCGGTAGGCCGGCTCGATCTTCACCGCCGTATGGGTCTTGCTGGTCGTCGCCCCGCCGATCAGCAGGGGGATGTCGAAGCCTGTCCGCTCCATCTCGGCGGCGACGAAGACCATCTCGTCCAGCGACGGGGTGATCAGGCCGGACAGTCCGATGATGTCGACGTTGTGGGCCCTCGCCTCCTCCAGGATGCGGTTGGCCGGGACCATGACGCCCAGGTCGATGACCTCGTAGTTGTTACACTGCAGGACGACGCCGACGATGTTCTTGCCGATGTCGTGGACATCGCCCTTGACGGTGGCCATCAGGATCTTGCCCGCCGCCTTGCGCGGCTGGCCTTCCTTCTCGGCCTCCATGAAGGGCATCAGCCAGGCCACCGCCTGCTTCATCACCCGGGCCGACTTGACCACCTGCGGCAGGAACATCTTACCCGCGCCGAACAGGTCGCCGACGACGTTCATGCCGTCCATCAACGGCCCCTCGATCACGTGCAGCGGCCGCTCGGCGGCCAGCCGGGCTTCCTCGGTGTCGGCATCGATGAACTCGGTGATGCCGTTGACCAGGGCGTGGGTCAGCCGCTCCTGCACCGTGCCCGACCGCCAGGCCTGGTCGGCGACCTTGGCCACCGTCCCGTCGCCCTTGTACTTGGGCGCCAGGTCGACCAGCCGCTCGGTCTGCGACCCGCCCGCCTTGGGCTTCCTGTTGAGGATGACGTCCTCGACCGCTTCGCGCAGTTCGGCGGGGATGTCGTCATAGACCGGCAGGTCGCCGGCGTTGACGATGCCCATGTCCATGCCGGCGTTGATGGCGTGATACAGGAACACCGAGTGGATCGCCCGCCGCACCGGCTCGTTGCCCCGGAAGCTGAAGCTGACGTTCGACACCCCGCCCGAAACCCTCGCCCAGGGCAGTTGCTGCTTGATCGCCCGCGTCGCCTCGATGAAGTCGACCGCATAGTTGTCGTGCTCCTCGATCCCCGTCGCCACGGCGAAGATGTTGGGGTCGAAGATGATGTCTTCCGGCGGGAAGCCGACCTCATCCACCAGGATGTTGTAGGCCCTGGTGCAGATCTCGATCTTGCGGGCGGCGGTGTCGGCCTGGCCCTGCTCGTCGAAAGCCATGACCACCACCGCCGCGCCGTAGCGCAGGCACAGGCGGGCCTGATGCCGGAAGGCGTCCTCGCCCTCCTTCATGCTGATCGAGTTGACGATCGCCTTGCCCTGCACGCACTTCAGGCCGGCCTCGATCACCTCCCACTTGGAGCTGTCGATCATCACCGGCACCCGGGCGATGTCCGGCTCGGCCGCCATCAGGTTCAGGAAGGTGACCATGGCCAGTTTGGAGTCGAGCAGGCCCTCGTCCATGTTGACGTCGATGACCTGCGCCCCGGCCTCGACCTGCTGGCGGGCCACGGCCAGGGCGGCGGTGTAGTCGCCCTCCACCACCAGCTTGCGGAATTTGGCCGAGCCGGTGACGTTGGTTCGCTCACCGACGTTGACGAAGACAGGTCTCACTACAGCATCCCATTATCGATGGCGGGTTCGCGCCCGCCGAGCGCCAGCCGGCGACTGATCACCGCCTGCGGCAGTCCGGCCGCGACGGCCTTCATCACCACCTGAGGCCCCTGCCCGTGCAGTTGCTTGAGGCCCGCCACGGCGGACCGCAGCTGGGCCATGCTCGCGCCGGCCACGGCCAGCTTGAAGGCGTCGAAGTCCTTGGTGTCCAGCACCGGATCGCCCGGGGCGGGACCGATATCGACCCTCGGCCCGGTCTGCACCAGGGCGTTGACCAGCACGGCCGCCGCCTTGTCGTTGGTCGCACGGCCCAGCCGGCTGCGCAGATCGCGCAGCAGCTCGGTCTCCGTCGTAGTCAGGGCGTCCGCCTTGTCGGGTTTCATCAGGCCAGCTCGAACGGTTCCAGCCCGGCCAGGCGCATGGCCTTGGGCCGCTCCGGGATTGGCCGGGGTTTCTTGCCCTTCACCGCCTCGGCGACATGCCGGATATGGTCCGGCGTCGTGCCGCAGCAGCCGCCCAGGATGTTGACCAGGCCGCTGTCGGCCCACTCCTCCAGGTGACAGGCCGTCTGGTGCGGCTCCTCGTCGTACTGGCCCATGGCGTTGGGCAGGCCGGCGTTGGGATAGGCCGCGACCAGGGTGTCCGCCACCCGGCTCATCTCGGCGATATGTGGCCGCATCAGGTCGGCGCCCAGGGCGCAGTTGAAGCCCACCGCGAACGGGCGCGAATGCTTGACGCTGTTCCAGAAGGCCTCCGCCGTCTGGCCGGACAGGGTGCGCCCCGACCGGTCGGTGATGGTGCCGCTGATCCAGATCGGCAGCCGCTCATAGCCCTCGTCCTCAAGGTCCATGATCGCCTTGATACAGGCCTTGCAGTTCAGCGTGTCGGTGATCGTCTCGATCAGGAACAGGTCGACGCCGCCGTCGTGCAGTGCCTGCACCTGCTCGCGGTAGGCCTGGTAGACCTGGTCGAAGGTGACCAGCCGGGCGCCCGGATCGTTCACGTCCGAGCTCATCGACAGCATCTTGTTCAGCGGCCCGACCGAGCCCGCCACGAAGCGCGGCTTCTCCGGCTCGGCGGCGGTGAACTTATCGGCCGCCGCCCGCGCCAGCCGGGCGCCTTCGAAGTTGATGTCGCGGACAGCGGACTCGCAGCCGTAGTCCTCCTGGGCGATCCAGGTGGCGCTGAAGGTGTTGGTCTCGCTGATGTCGGCGCCGGCCGCGAAATAGGCCTCGTGCAGCTTCTGAACCAGGTCCGGCCGGGTCAGGCAGAGGATGTCGTTGTTGCCCTTCAGATGGACCGCGTGGTCCTTGAAGCGCTCGGCCCGGAAGTCTTCCTCGCTCAGCCCCTCGCGCTGGAACATCACGCCCCAGCTGCCGTCGAGGATCAGGATGCGCTCGCGGGCGGCCTGGTGGAGAAGGGCGATGCGGTCCTGACGGGTCATGATCCGGCCTGCTGCTTGGCGAGCTGCGCCTCGAAATCCGCCTTCAGCTTGGCGGTGGTCGACGGCAGCTCGGTAGGATCGACGAAGGGGTTCGGCTTGCCGGGCGACAGCGCGGCGCGTTTGGCGGCGAGGTTCATCTGGTCCGGGTGCGGGGCCAGGAAGACGTCGGCCTGCATGCCAGCCAGCTTGACGAAGGTCTTCTGGTAGTCGGCGACGATGCCCGGGTACTGCGGGTTGGGGGCCAGCCGGTTGGCGGCCACCGTGGCGCTGCAGAAGAAGATCACCTTCCAGGTCTTGGCCCCGTCCTTCACCGAGGTGGTCCAGGAGGTGCAGCCCTTGCTGTGGCCCGGCGTCAGGTTGGCCTTCAGGGTGTTGGAGCCGACCGACAGGGTCTCGCCGTCGCCCACCGTCTTGTCGACCTTCACGCCAGGGAAATTGAGGTAGGCGACATCCTCCGAGCCGGGATACTTGCCGTTCTCCAGGGCCCATTTGTCGCCGGCGCTGGCGATCACCACCGCGCCGGTGTCCTTCTTCAGCTGGGCCAGGGCCCCGGCGTGGTCGAAGTGGGCATGGCTGTTGAGGATCAGGTCGACGTCGGACAGCTTGAAGCCCAGCGACTTGATGTTGGCTTCGACGATGGCCGCGTTCTGCGGCATGCCGCCATCGATCAGGATGTGGCCCTTGGAGCTGGTGATCAGCCAGGCCGACAGGCCTTCGGTCCCCACGTAGTAGATGTTGCCGATCACCTGGAACGGCGCGGTCGGCCTGGTCCAGGCGGCCGGCGCCTGGGCCGAGGCGCTGACCACGAACAGCGCACTGGCGGCGACGGCGGAAAGGACGAGTTTCTTGATGGTCATGCGGCGGCCTCCGCCGGCGAGGCGGCCGGCTCGCGCACCCCCAGCACGCGGCAGATGGCATACACCAGATCGGCCCGGTTGAGGGTGTAGAAGTGGAAGTCGGAGA
>SDZP01000692.1 GCA_004144935.1 Caulobacteraceae bacterium
ACATGGAGGTGATCAGCAGGCCGGTCCCGGCCGCGCCCATCAGGCCCGCCAGATCCTGTTCGCCGGGCTCCAGATGCAGGTTGTGGGTCGAGACGCCGGGAGGACCGGCAAGGCCGCGCGAGGCGTGGCCGGTGGAGGCCAGACCCAGCTGGGCGGCGCTGGCGCTGTTCATCAGCCAGGTGTTGAGGACGCCGTCCTCGATGATCGACTGTTTCCAGACGGCGACGCCCTCGTCATCGAAGGGCGTGGAGCCGAGGCCGCGCGGGCGGAATGGGTCGTCGATCAGGTTCACGCCCCGGGGCAGCACCGGCTGGCCCAGCCTGTCCTTCAGGAAGGAGGTGCCGCGCGCGATCGAGGCGCCCGAGATGGCGCCCAGCAGGGGCGACAGCACCTGGGTCGCGACGCGGTTCTCGAAGATGATCGGGGCGGTGGTCGAGGCGATCTTGCGCGGGCCGGTGCGCTCGACCGCCCGCTTGCCGGCATAGGCGCCGATGGACTCCGCCGAGGGCAGGTCGGACAGGTGGCGGACCGCGCGATGTTCACCGCCCCGCTCCATGGCCCCGTCCTTTTCGGCGATGACGCCGACGCCCAGCGAGAAGGCCGAGCCCTGATAAGAACCGTCGAAGCCGTGCGAGGTGACCAGTCGCCAGCGGCTGGAGGAGGCGGCGGCGTGGCCGCCCTCCGACCGGGCGACGCCCTCGACCGAGAGGGCGACGGCTTCGGCCTCGGCGGCGGCGGCTTCCAGCTCGGCGGCGCTGCGCTCGGTCGGGTCATAGAGGTCGAGGTCGGGGAAGGGGCCCTTGGCCAGCCGGTCCTGGGGGGCGAGGCCCGCGTAGGGGTCTTCCGGGGCGAGGCGGGCCATGGCGACCGCGCGCTCGACCAGCCGGGCGCGGGTCTTGTCGGACAGGTCGGAGGCCGAAACGGTGGCCTGACGCCGGCCGATGAAGACGCGCAGGCCGAGGTCGCGGCTTTCCTCGCGCTCGACGTCCTCCAGCGCGCCGTTGCGGACGCCGATGGAGAGGGAGGCGCGTTCGGAGGTCACCGCCTCGGCGGCGTCCGCCCCGGCCCTGAGGGCGGCGGCGATCAGATCGGGCAGGATGTCGGAGGCGGCGGCGTCACGCGGGGAGGTCATGCCCCGATATGGCCGGGCCTCCGCCGTGGCGCAACCGCCGTCAGAAGA
>SDZP01000693.1 GCA_004144935.1 Caulobacteraceae bacterium
GCCGTCGGCCGGCCCGTGCCGGACGCCGACCATCTGGTCCGCTTCGAGGTGGCCGGGCCCGGCCAAGTGATCGGGGTCGGCAACGGCGATCCGACCAGCCACGAGCCGGACCGCGCCAGCCATCGGCGGGTCTTCCACGGCCTGGCGATGGCCATCGTCCAGTCGCAGGGCAAGGCCGGGCGCTTGACGGTCAGCGCCGTAGCCGACGGCCTGGCCGGGGCGAAGCTTCGGCTGGAAGGTTTCCCGGTTGTGGTTCGTCCGAGGGCCTGAGCCGACTGTTGCCGTCCCTGTTCAGAGAGAAGATGCGCGACTCCCTTCCCCCTGGAGGGGGGAAGGGTCGGGGATGGGGGTGGCGCCGTGTCCGCAAGGGCTGTTGTTCACCAGCGACCCCAAGCCGCCACAGCGCGCGCGCGACGACTGCGAAGCGAGATGACGCTGGCCGAGACTGCTTTGTGGAAGGCGCTCCGGAGATCACCCCTCCGCTTCCGCCGGCAGGCCCCGATGGGCTCATACATCGCAGACTTCGTGTCTCACGCCGCCAAGCTGGTCGTGGAGATCGATGGGCCGTTTCATGAAACGCCCGAAGCCCGAGCTCATGACGCCCGTCGGACCGCCTGGCTCAATTCCATCGGCTATCGCGTCATCAGGTTTCCCGAAAAGTTCTCGCGTGAACAGCCGGGCGAAGTCGTCAAGGCCATTCACGCGGAACCGTCGCCACCCCAATCCCCGACCCTTCGCCCCTCCAGGGGGAAGGGAGACGCGCGCTACGACGTGCGATAGTGAAATGTCAAAAGAACCAATGCTCTCGATCCAGAACCTCCACGCCACCGTCGCCGACAAGCCGATCATCAAGGGTCTCACCCTGGATGTCCCGGCCGGCGAGGTGCATGCCATCATGGGGCCGAACGGGGCCGGCAAGTCGACGCTGTCCTACGTCCTGACCGGGCGCGAGGGTTACGAGGTGACCGGGGGCACGGCCACGCTTGACGGCGAGGACCTGCTCAGCCTCGATCCGAACGAGCGGGCCGCCCGGGGCGTCTTCCTGTCATTCCAGTATCCCCTCGAAATTCCTGGCGTTCCGGCCCTGACCTTCATCCGCGCCGCGCTCAACGCCCAGCGCAAGGCGCGCGGCGAGCCGGAAGTGGCGGCGCCGGCCTTCCTGAAGCTTGCGCGGGAGACC
>SDZP01000694.1 GCA_004144935.1 Caulobacteraceae bacterium
GTAGACCCCCGCGCGAAGATCGTCCGACAGGTCGGCGAGCCACGCCGCCCCTTGCGCCCGCGAAAGGTAGGTTCTCGAGATCCGTGCGGCCCTGCACGTGACGGTGACCATCAGCTCGACGTGGCAGCCCAGGTCGGCCGACTGGCGAATCGGGTGCACGGCGAATTCGAAGCCGGCCGGATCGAAACCCGCCCGCTCGATCAGGGCGTCGAAGAACGTCCGGTCTTCGCTTGCAGGGCGCGGCCCGGGCGCGCCCTTCGCTTCGGCCTGGGGGTACCACCATGCAGAGCCCGGGCCGCGCGGCAGATCGCTGGCGAGCGCGACCTTCACGACGGCGGCCTGTTCAGTAGCGGTACGGGTTGTGCGGGGCCCGGTCGTAGCGGTTCGGCACGCCGTCGCCATCGCGGTCACCCCAGGGGCCGCGCCGCCCATGCCGGGCGTGGGACTCGTAGTAGACCGGACGGGGCTGGACGTAAACCGGCGCCGGCTGCACATACACCGGTTGGGGTTGAACATAGACCGGTTCGGGCTGGACATAGACCGGCGCCGGCTGCACGTAGCCATAAGGCGCACCGACACCGATGGAAACGTGGACGTCCGGACGCGCCTGGGCGGCCGACGCCGCGGCCATTGCGCCAACGGCGATGAGCGTGGCCAGCAGGGGTTTGGCGGAGAGGATGCGGTTCATGGAGGCTCCTTGTGGGATGGCTCCATCCTGCGCCGGGGCGGATGAACCGAACCTGAACGGCCGCCGGGCCCCCCGGCATGCCGGCGCCAACTTACGCCAACAGCCTCCGGGCTTCCGCCGGGTCCAACCCATACATCTCGGCGAAATCGGCGACCGACTTGCCGCTGGCCTTGAACGCCTTCTGCAGGGCTTCGCGGCGCGCTCCCTTTTGGGCCACCACCGCCAGGACGTCCTCCAGCATCGCATGCACGTTGTCGTCGGGCGAGGTGAAGCGCTCGCGGTAGCCTTCGCGGCCCAGGCCGGACGCCTCGACCGCAGCCGCCAGCTGCGCAACGGCACGCTGACGCGCCTGCTCCGGATCCCTGCCGCTGCGGCGCTTGTACAGCTCCAGGATGGCGTGATGCACATGCTCCGGCGCCACGGGCTCCACGGGCTTGCCTTGCAGGTCGTGGCGCGCCAGGCCGGAGGCCACGGCCTCGATGTAGCGCGT
>SDZP01000695.1 GCA_004144935.1 Caulobacteraceae bacterium
GTCATGGCCGCGTGGGTCATGGTCGAGGGGTGGGCGATCAGGCTTTCGACGCCGCCCAGGGACTCGGCCAGGGTGAAGGTCTCCAGCGTCTCGACCAGGGTGCGGACGGCCGGGGCGCCGCCCTTCAGTTCGAAGGACAGCATGGCGCCCGGGCCCTGTTGCTGACGCGCGGCCAGGGCGTGGCCGGGGTGGGATTTCAGGCCCGGATAGTGGACGGCGGCGACGGCCGGATGGGCCTCCAGCAGGGCGGCGACATAGCCCGCTGTCTGCTGCTGCCGCTCGATGCGGGCGAACAGGGTGCGGATGCCGCGCAGGGTCAGATAGGCGTCGAAGGCGCCGCCGGTCACCCCCTTGCAGTTGGCCCACCAGGCCAGCTCGGCATGGTCCGCCGGGTCGGCGCAGATCACCGCGCCCCCCACCACGTCGGAGTGGCCGTTGATGTATTTGGTGGTCGAGTGGACGACGATGTCGGCGCCCAGTTCGATGGGGCGCTGCAGGGCAGGGGACAGGAAGGTGTTGTCGGCGATGACCCTGGCCCCCACGGCATGGGCGCGCAGGCAGATGTCGGCGATGTCGACGATGCGCAGCAGGGGGTTGGACGGGGTCTCGACCAGCACCAGCTTGGGGTTCAGCTTGAAGGCGGCGTCCAGGGCGGCCAGGTCGCCCTGATCGACCCACAGCACCTCGAAGCCGCCCTTCTTGGCGTGGGCGCTCAGCAGGCGATGGGTGCCGCCATAGCAGTCGTGGGGGGCGATCAGCAGGTCGCCGGGCGACAGCAGGTTCAGCGGCAGGTCGACGGCGGCCATGCCCGTGGCGGTGACCACGCACCCGGCGCCGCCCTCCAGCTCGGCCAGGGTCTCGGCCAGGACATCGCGAGTCGGGTTGCCCGAGCGGGAATAGTCGTATTTCCGCTTCTGCTCGAACCCGGCGAAGGAATAGTTGGACGACAGGTACAGCGGCGGCATGACCGCGCCGTGGGCCGGGTCGGTATCGACGCCCGAGCGGGCGCAGATGGTGCGGATGTCTTTCGTCGAACGGGTCGGACGGGTCACTGGTCGATATCCTCAAGTGCGGCGCGCAGGATGTCCGCGACCAGCGCGTCCTCCTTCAGAAAGGCGTCGTGGCCGTACAGGGACGGCGCCTCGACAAGGCGGAACAGGGCGGGCAGGCGGGCGGCC
>SDZP01000696.1 GCA_004144935.1 Caulobacteraceae bacterium
TTCTCCATCCTGGTGCTGATGGCCATCATCACCACCCTGATGGCCTCGCCCCTGTTCGAATGGGTCTATGGGAAAAAGGCGCGCCAGCGCGGCGAACTGGGACGCCTCGACGAGGCGGACGCGGCGCTGTCTGTAGTTGGCTCCCTAAGGCAGCCCGGTTTCAACTAACGAGAGGAAGCCGGATTTCGACGCGCGATCCCAAGCCTGTCGCGGCTCCATAGTGCGCCGAGCCGCCATGGGCTTCGGCTATGGCGCGCACGACCGCCAGGCCCAGGCCGGTGCCGCCGGTGTCGTCCGAGCCGTGCTTGAAGGCGGTGAAGACGGATTGGGTCATGGCGTCGGGCAGGCCGGGGCCGCTGTCCTCGACGGTAATGATGGCGAAGCGGTCATCGACGGTCACGCTTACGGCGACAGGCCCGGGATCGGCGTGGCGGCGGACGTTTTCGAGCAAGGCCAGAACAGCCTGCTGGATACGGTCGCCGTCGCAGACGACCGGAGTGGACGGCGTCGTCCAGGTGATGGGGTAACCCTCGGCCTCGGCTTCGGCGCCGACCAGGGCGCGGACGTCTTCCAGCCGTTCGCCCAAGTCCTGCGGCGTCAGGCGCAGTTGCAGGCGGCCGCTGTCGGCCAGGCTGACCACGCGCAAATCTTCTATCAGCCGGCCCAGGGCGTCGACCGGCTTGAGCAGGGTCAGGATCATCTCGCGGTCCAACGGAAGGACGCCGTCGGCGGCGGCTTGCAGACGCCCTTTCACGATGGTGACGGGCGTTCGCAGTTCGTGCGCGATGGAGGCGTTCCAGGTCGTCATGTCGGCGGCCAGAGTCTCCAGCCGCTGAGCCATCAGGTTGAAGTCGTCCACCAAGTCGGCGGTTTCGGGCAGAGAGCGGTCGCCGGCTGCGGCGCGGGCGGACAGGTCGCCGTCGGCGATGGCGCGGGCGGCGCCGGACAGGGAGGCGAGAGGCAGGACGATGCGCCGGGCCAACTGCAACCCGGCGAAGGCGGCGCCGATCAGGGCCAGGACTGCGGCTGAGGCCAGGGCGACATAGTCCACCGGCTGGGGATGCCAGGCCTGGGGCGAGGCCACCGCATCGGGATAGTTCTCGAATACCCAGCCATAAAGCGCAAAGGCGCCGGCGGCGCTGAGCCCCAGCACGGCCAGGGTGACCAGGGCCATGCGC
>SDZP01000230.1 GCA_004144935.1 Caulobacteraceae bacterium
CGCAGCGCCTGTACAAGGCCCTTCTGGAGGCGCTGAACATCCCGGTGGTCGTCGACGACACCCACCTGCAGGCCGACGAGCTCTGGATCGACGCCGCCGACGACGCCGCGACGGGGCCAGCCCCCAGCCCCACCCACATCCACCTGGCTTTCCAGGCCGCCGACCGCGAGCAGGTCGACCGGGTCTGGCAGATCGCCCTCGCCGCCGGCGGCAGGGACAACGGCCAGCCGGGGGAGCGCCCCTACCACCCCGGCTACTACGCCGGCTTCCTGTGGGACCCGGACGGCAACAACATCGAGGTCGTCTACCACGGCCCCGCCGAGCGCTCGGCCGACTCCGTGGTTGTGACCTTCAGGCAACCGGACGCCTGAGATCGCATCCGCCCCTCTGGCAGAACGCCGTGCGCCGGGCTAATCAGCCTGCGTCAACTGAGGTACGCCCTATGTCACCCCTTGCCGTCGAGGCCTGGGTCTAGGACGACCGGATAAACCCTCCGGTCGTCGATTGAGCCCGCTGAACCCGCCCGCCCCGCCACCGGCGAGGGCGCGGCTCGTCATGCCTCACGACATCGGAATTTCCTCCAGTGAACATCTCCAAGACGCAGCAACGGGTGCTGCATGCCCTGGCCCAGGGCGGCCGGATCGACCTCGTGCGCGAGGCCGACAGGATCGTCGGCGTCGAATGCCTGTCCCGCGAAGGCTGGCTGCTGACCGACTGCACCCTATCGGTCTTCAAAAGCCTGAAAGGCAAGAAGCTGATCGCCAGCACCGGCGGCGGCGCCTACCGCATCACGCGCCAGGGCCTCACCAACCTGCGGGCCCAGCTCAACAACCGGGTGACGGCGAAGGGGTGGTAGTGCCCATACCGCAGTGCCTCCCCCTCTGGGGGAGGAGGACCCGCGCGCGAATACGCGCGTGGGGGTGAGGGCAGCACCGGCAGTTCGTGGCTCGCGCCAAGCGCTTCCGACGCCGGCGCTGCCCCCTCAGTCGTCGCCTGTCGGCGCCGCCAGATCCCCCAAAGGGGGAGCGACTTATGTCGCCGCGCCAAACCGCAGGAAATGCACCCGCGCCGCGCCATAGTCCCGCGCGTCCAGCATTTCATAGCCGGCCGGCGCGAACGGGCTCTCGTCCGAGCCACGCTCGACCATGACGACCGCCCCCGGGGTCAGCCAGCCATGCGCCGCCATCTCCGCCATCGCCTTCTCGGCCAGTCCCCTGTGATAGGGCGGATCCAGCACCGCCAGGTCGAACGGCGGCCCGGCGCTGCCTGGCCGCACGCCCAGGTCGGTGGCGTCGCGCCGATGGATCCGCGTCGACCCGAACAGGCCGAAGGCCTCGATGTTCTCCCGGATCGCCCCCCGCGCCGCATCGTCGGTCTCGACGAACAGGCAGAAGGCCGCCCCGCGCGACATCGCCTCCAGCCCCAGCGCCCCGCTGCCGGCGAACAGGTCGAGCACCCGCGCGCCCCGCAAGGCCGGCGCCCAGGCGGCATGTTCCAGGATGTTGAACACCGCCTGCCGGGCGCGATCGCTCGTCGGCCGGGTGGTCTGGCCAGGCGGGGTGACGATGGGGCGGCCCTTGAACGATCCTGAGACGATGCGCATGGCCGTTTCCCTGCCCGCAAACGCGGCGGACGGCAACGCCGCTTGCGCAACGGGCGCGGCCTCGACATCCTCGGCCGGTGTCCCTGCCGTTGCGGGGGCGGGGGACAAGGCGTGCAGACCGATCGTTGGCTGAACCTGACCGCGCCGCCGGCCTGGCTGGCGGTGCTCGGCCCGGCCGACCGTGTCTGGTGGCGGGCGCTCCTGGTGCTGGTGATCGGCGGGGCGGCGGCCTTCGCGCTTGGCCTCGCCGTCACCGCCGCCGGACAGGCCCTCGCTGGCGTGGTTGGCGGGCAGCCAGGCGCCGAAGCCATGGCCGCCTACCAGGCCTGCCTCGACCGGGGCGGCGCCGACTGCACGATCGAGATCGCCAGCCGCCGCCACCTCGGCGTTCAGGGCGAGATCTTCAGCGCCCTGCACGGCGGCCTCGTCGTCGCCGCCCTGGCCGTCGGCCTGCTGCTGGTCGCCCGACCGCTGCTGAAGCGGCCGATCCGCAGCTTCGTCACCACCGCCGCGCGCTTCCGCTGGGGGCATCTGGCCTTTGGCCTTGCCGCCATGGCGATTGTCTGCGGCCTGCTCCTGGCCGCCGAGCGCCTCCTGCTGCCGGGCGGCGGCGACCTTTCCAGCGGGCCGCTGTTCTGGTCCAGCCCCGCCTGGATGAAGCTGGCCTACCTCGCCGCCGCCGCCGCCGGCATCCTGCTGGCCGCCGGCAGTGAAGAGGTGATCTGCCGCGGCTGGCTGCTGCAGCAGACCGGCGCCGTCACCGCCAGCCTGCCGGTCATCCTCGGGCTGCAGGCGGCGCTGTTTTCCCTGGCCCACCTGCCGCCCGACCTCGGGGTCTTCGCCATCCGCATGATCACCGGCCTGGCCTATGGCTGGGCGGTGCTGCGGCTCGGCGGCGTCGAGTTCGCGGTCGGGGCCCACATGGCCAACAACCTCATCCTGGCCTGGGTCGTCGGCGGCATGGCCGAGATGAAGGACTCCGACTTCAGCCTGACCCTCTTCGCCCTCGAACTCGCCCAGAGCCTGGCGATCGTCATTCTGGCGGAGGGTCTGGCTCGTCGCCGTCGCTCCAGCGCAACGGCGGCGCCTGCGCCTTCAGCGCCAGCAGGGCGTCCCGCAGGCCCTCCATGAAGGCGGACCGCCGCCCCTCCCAGCGGATCGGCTCGCCGACCAGCACGCAGCAGGTCATCGGCACCGGAATATACTGACCCTTGGGCAGCACCCGCCCCGCCCCCTGGATCCAGACCGGGATCACCGGCGCCTCCGGGAAGGCCTCGGCCAGCCGCGCCACGCCGTTCTTCAGCTGCGCCATGGTGTCCGAGGCATCGCCGCGCGTGCCTTCCGGGAACACCACCACGATGGCGCCCTCGGCCAGCGCCTGCCGGGCCGGGGCCAGCACGTCCTCCCCCGATCCGGCCTTGCGCCGCGCCACCGGCACGATGCCGATCAGGTTGCGCGAGAACCAGCCGATCACCGGGTCCTTCAGGAAATAGTCCGAGGCCGCCGCCGGCCGCACCAGATGCACCGCCCGCGCCTTGAAGATGGTCAGCATCAACAGGGTGTCGACATGGCTGTTGTGGTTGGCCGCCACGATCGCCGGCCCCTTCACGGGCAGCCGCTCGCGGCCCATCACATCGGCCCCGGTGAAGAACCGCGCCACCGGGCGGGCCACCGCCACGATCAGCGCCAGGCGCAACCAGCGGATCATCAGAAGTGCTTCACGGCGAAGAAGGCCAGCAGGTGGAAATACAACGGCGCGGTGAAGGTCAGGCTGTCGACCCGGTCGAGCAGGCCGCCGTGGCCGGGGATCAGGTGGCTGGTGTCCTTGATGCCGATATCGCGCTTGATGGCGCTCATCGTCACGTCGCCGGCGAACCCGGCCACCGGCAGGCACAGCGCCATGATCGCCAGCCCCCAGCCGGACAGCGGCGTCAGGTAGGGCCCGGCGAACCAGATCAGCGCCGCGGTGCTGGCCCAGCCGCCGAGGAAGCCCTCCCAGGTCTTGTTGGGGCTGACCGTCGGCACGATCTTGTGCTTTCCGAGCGTCTTTCCCCAGACATACTGCGCCACGTCGTTGAACTCGGTGGCCACCAGCAGCATCAGCACCAGCCCCGCCGCCCCGGCCGGCGCCTCGATATCCGGCACTCGCATCAGGAAGGCCGCGTAGCCCAGATTGTAGACGCAGGTCATCATCCCCCAGTGGAACATGGCCACCCGGGACAGGTAGTTCCGGGTCTGCCCGAACGCCGCCATCAGGAAGGGCGTCAGCAGGAAGGCGTAGACCGGCACGATGACCAGGAAGATCGGGTATTCATCGAGGGCGATGAAGGCGTAGCTGACCGGGATCGACAGATAGGCGGCCAGGATGATCAGCCGGTCTTCCTTGCGGGTCGGGGCCACCGACAGGAACTCGCGCAGGGCGATGAAGCTGATGACCACGAACAGCAGGGTGGTCGCCTGCCAGCCGAGCAGCAGGGCTCCGGCCAGCAGGGCGATCATCACCCACCAGCTGGCGATCCGCTGGCGCAGCTCGCTGTAGTCCCTGGTCCTGTTGATCAGCGACAGCACCGCGCTGATCGCCGCCGCCACGGTGAGCAGGGCCACCACGCCGCCCAAGCCCCACAGCAGGATGGCCGGCTGGCGGGCGAAGAAGGCCTCGATGGTGTCGATGATCTGCAAGCCGCCTCCGATCCCCCAGCGTTGCCGGGCCGGCGGCGGCGGTCAAGCCTCTCCCATGGGGAGAGGGAGAGTAAGGGGTACGCTGTCTCGAGGCCTGCACGGCCAACCTGGCGCCGTCCCTGACCCTCATCCCCCCACCGCCACGCGGCGGGTCCCCCTTCTCCCTATGGGAGACGGTCTGCAAAGCCTCACCCCAACTCATCCGCTCCTGGACGCTCGAACAGCGGCGCCCATTCGGCGATATCCGACGGCTCCACCCGGTAGCTGTCGGCCGGCAGGTCTGCGTTGCGCGCCGCCACTCGCGCCATCAACTCCTCCACCGGCGCATCGCAGAAATGCAGGACGGCTTCCGCCCCGACCGCAGCCGCCCCCGCCCGGCAGACATCGCGCTCGGCCCGTGTCCAAAACCCCGCCTCCAGGATGACGCTCACCCCACGCGCCAGCAGATCCAGCGCCAGGCCCCACTGCAACGCCTCGACCCGCGCCCGCGCCACGATGTCGTAGCCATCCGCCACCAGCGCCTTCAGCCAGACGTCGGAGCTCAGCCGCATGGCCCCGGTCTCGTCGGCCAGCCGCCGCGCCAGGGTGCTCTTGCCGGAGCCTGGCAGGCCGCAGATCAGGTGCAGGGTGGCGGTCATAGCTGGACCGTATCCCAAACCCACTCCAGCCGCCCCTCCCGTTGCTCGAGATTTGGCCTCAGGACTCCGTCTCCCCTTGCGGGGGAAGGTGGCCCCGAAGGGGCCGGATGAGAGGTTGAAGACTCTTGCCGCCTACTCCCACAAAGGGAGACGGGACGTCTGCGGCCTTTCGACGCCTGCCCCCCTCAACGCCTCGGAGGCGCTGATTTACCCCTATGCGACCTCAACTTTTCCTCAACGCCGCCACCATGCATTGGTCATGCGGGCCTGCTCGTTCCCGCATCCGACGACGACTGAATATCCATTCAAAAACAAGGGCTTGAGGTCAGATCACAGCTTGTTTCCCACCCATCCGTGCTAAAATACCCCGCAGCTTCGCGACTTGACCGCCGCCGACGGCGCATCCACCGTCCGGCCACGGGGAGGGGCCATGATCCAGCGCTTGATGACGTCCAGCCCCGTTCACATGGCCTTCGGCTTCCTGCTGATGGGCGGCTGGGCCCTGTTCGCCAACCGCGCCCACGGCCTGGACAAGGCCTGGCTGCCGGCCCTCGCCCAGGGCGTGATCAGCGCCCTGCTCACCGGCGTCATCAAGCGGGCGCTGGAGGCCATGGACGGCCGCGTCCCCGGCCCGCTGGCCTTCCTGCTGCCGCCGATGGCCACGGCGCTGGCCGTGCTGGCCACCCTGGTCACGGTCCACAGCCTGATCGGCACGCCGGAACGGGTCGCCACCATCGCCTTTCCGTGGAGCCTCTCGACGCTCTACGCCTTCATCTACAACGCGGCGCTGATC
>SDZP01000697.1 GCA_004144935.1 Caulobacteraceae bacterium
CTACACCTGTAAAGAAAAGATCGCCGAAGCGGGAATAGGGCGTCGCCGGACCAACGCGAGGCAGCGAGGTGTCGATGACGCCGGCCTCCCCGAGCGGTAAGGCTGCGCGGATGCGCCCGTAATGATCGGCCACCGCCGAGATGCCGGTGTTGGCGACGCGCACCAGCGGCAGGCCTTCCTCGATGGCGCGCAAGCGCGCCTGGGCGAGATGCTGGTAGGGGCCGCTGGTCTGCCCGAACCAGCCGTCATTGGTCAGGTTGAGGATGAAGCCCGGCCGCGGCCCGCTCGGCATCGCCTCGCCGGGGAAGATCACCTCGTAGCAGATCAGGCTCGCCGCCGGCGGCAGGCCGCGGATCGACAGCGGCGTGCGCCGGCTGCCCGACGCGAAGCCGCCGGGAATCGAGACGAACTCGGACAGGCCAACCGCCCGGATCAGCCGCTCGAAGACAGCAGGCAGATACTCGCCGAACGGAACGAGATGGACCTTGTCGTAGCTGCCGTTGATCACGCCTTCGTCGTTCACCACCTGGATCGCGTTGTAGATCGGCGGCCGGCTCTCACCGGGCAAGGTCTCGCCGGCGCGGGCCGCGCCGGTGATCAGCGTGGTGCTCGGCGGCAGCAGCGCCGCGATCCGCGCCAGTGCCTGCGGCGTGCGCCCGAGCAGGAAGGGGAAGGCCGATTCGGGCCAGATCAGATGCGTCACGTCCTGCACGCCCGAGGTCGCCGGACCGGTCGCCCGGTCGCTGAGCGCGAGGTAATGCGACAGGATCATCTCGCTGTTGCGCGGGCTGAACTTGGCATCCTGCGGCAGGTTCGGCTGCATCAGCCGGAGTTTGACCCCGCTTACCGCCGGAACCGGCTCCGCTGGAATCCGCCAGGCGCCGAATCCGGCCATCACCGCCAGCACGAGCCCCGCCAGCGCCGGAGCGCGCCAGCGCCCCTCGTCCGCTTCGCCCGTACCGAGCATGGCCGGCGCGGCCCCGATCGCGACGGCCAGCGCCGTCAGCCCGTAGAGCCCGATCAGGCTGGCGCTCTGGGCAAGCCAGGCCGGTCCGGCGAGCATCATGCCGTAGACGTTCCAGGGAAAGCCGGTGAGGACATGGCCGCGCAGCCACTCGCTCAGCGCCAGCGCGGCCGCCAGCACCAGGATGCGGCCGCGCTGGCGCTGAGCGAGTG
>SDZP01000698.1 GCA_004144935.1 Caulobacteraceae bacterium
GACGTCCCAGAGGGAGACCGGCAAGAACAGAACCTGCGATTCCAGGGCCAGTACCTGGACCGGGAGACGGGGCTGCACTACAACACGTTCCGGTACTACGACGCGGATATTGGACGGTTTATAACGCCCGATCCTATCGGCCTGCGAGGCGGCATTAACCTCGGAAACTACTCCCCTAACCCAATCAGTTGGATTGATCCTTGGGGCTGGGAACTGGTTGAGGTCAATCCGAGCAAGGTTAATTATTCTCAAAGGACAGTTTCGGATGTGCGTGTTTTTGATGCAGCAAAATACCAACCAATTAAAGTGATGATTGTCGATGGGCAGATGGTTTCTTATGACAATAGAAGACTTCTTGCTGCACAGAATGCTGGTTTAGAAAAATTAACCGTGGATGTTGTTGATAAAAATGCTCCTCACCCAGACTCATCAACGGGGAAAACTTGGTGGCAGAAGTTCCAGGAACGATTCAGAGACAGGAGAAACATCTCGGCTGGAGGTGTAGTGCCAGAAACAGGTGTGCGTGAGAAGCCAACTTTGGCGAGGAAGTGTTAGTATGAATATTGTTGATTTTCTGGCTGATTATAAATGCCCTGCTATTAATGGCTTTTACTATGAGAGCGGAGATATCGCCATTATTGATTACAACACTAAGGGACGTGCAGTTGTCAATGTGATTGCGCATTCAAATATTTACAATGTGAACATTGATGCGGTAGGCCTTGTTGATTTTGACTACATGGGGGAGCGTTCCTTCGGTGACGTTGTTGCGAGGTACGGGGAGGGTAGCTCTGGCGGCGATGGGGTGTTTTGTCTTTTGAGCAAAGATACGAAAAGAATGCAGTGGTTTTTATTTTTGGATAATAGCAATCCGTTCTGTAATGTTGAATTCTTTGACGATGACATTCTTCTGCATACTACCAGCGGCGCAATTTTCTCTATACCCCTTGATCGACCAGAATTAATTGAGGTGATAAGGAGTCCTGATTTTTAGTAATTTTTAAGCTGGTTGTGCGACGGCCATGCCCGCCTGATACTCAAACTCTGCGGCAATGTACCGCGCAGACATTTGAATGGGACGAAGAAAGCCGCCTGACGGCAGTCACCACCACCCGGCGCCCGGGCACTGAGCACGAAACGACACAGACCACCCGGTTCGACTACGACGCCATGGG
>SDZP01000231.1 GCA_004144935.1 Caulobacteraceae bacterium
GCGTAGCGCCGACCCGTCCGCCGCCCGCGTCACCCTGCTGGCCCCCGACCGGCCGCAGGGTCGGCGCTACGCCCTGCTCCGGGTGACCGACCACGGCCCCGGCATCCCCCGCGACCGCCTGCCCCGGCTGACAGAGCGCTTCTACCGGGTCGAGGGCCAGAAGAGCGGCGGGCTTCGTCCGGGAACCGGCCTTGGCCTCGCCATCGTCAAGCATATCGTCAATCGCCACCGGGGCGGCATGGCGGTGGAAAGCGCCGAGGGCCGCGGCGCCAGCTTCAGCGTCTGGCTTCCCCTGGCCGACAAGGGCCCGGACGGGGAGGCGACATGATAGACCGGCGGACATTCGGACTGGCGGCGGCGGCGACGCTGGCGGGAGGAGCGGCCATGGCCAGCACAAAGGCCAACATTCCCGTCGTCATCGCCCACCGCGGAGCCAGCGGCGAGCGCCCAGAGCATACCGAGATGGCCTATTCCCTGGCCGTCGACCAGGGCGCCGACTTCATCGAGCCGGACCTGGTGCTGACCCGCGACGGCCACTTCGTCTGCCGTCACGAGAACGAGATCGGCGGGACGACCGACGTCGAAGCCCACCCCGAGTTCGCCGGCCGCAGGACGACCAAGGTCATCGACGGCGAGACCCTCACCGGCTGGTTCACCGAGGACTTCACCCTCGCCGAATTGAAGACCCTGCACTGCCGCGAACGCCTGCCGCAGCTGCGGCCGGAGAGCGCGAAAATGGATGGCGCGTCCCGCATCGTCACTTGGCACGAGCTGCTGTTGCTCAAGGCCTACTGGGATCGCAAGGCCGGCCGAACCATCGGCCTCTATCCCGAACTCAAGCATCCCCGCCACTTCGCCGCCGCCGGTTTGCCGATGGAGCGGCGGTTCGCCGAGGCACTGAAGACCGCCGGCTTCGACCGCCGCGACGCGCCGGTCTTCGTGCAATGTTTCGAGGTCGGCCCGCTGAAGGCCCTGCGCGGGCTGGTGAAGACGCCGCTGGTCCAACTGGTCAGCGGCGAGGGCGGCCCCGCCGACGCGCCGGGGACCCGCTATGCGAGCATGATCGACGCGGCGGGGCTCAAGACCATCGCCAGCTACGCCGACGGCGTCGGCCCGGAAAAGAGCCTGGTGGTCCCCACCGACGGGGCGTCCCTGCTGGCGCCGACAGCCTTGGTCGCCGAAGCCCATGCCGCGGGCCTCAAAGTGCATCCCTGGACCGTCCGGCGAGAGAACTACTTCCTGCCCACTGCCCTGCGCAGCCCCGGCGAAGGCCCCGACGCCATGAAGGCGGCCGGCGACGTGCAGGCACTGCTGGCCGCCCTGTTCAAGGCCGGCGTCGACGGCGTCTTCAGCGACTTCCCCGGCGAGGCCGTGAAGGCGCGCAACCGCTTCATCGGTGGGAATGCGTAAAAGGCTTCCTTCTCCCCTTGGGGGAGAAGGTGTCGGCGAAGCCGACGGATGAGGGGTCGCACCGGCCCACGCGGATGATGATGCCGCCGCTCGCAGCTTGAAGGTCAGCGCGACCCCTCATCCGAGCCCTTCGGGCCCACCTTCTCCCTCAAGGGGAGAAGGAAACGCGAAGCTCTAAGCCCCCATATCCAGCGAATACCCCGCCGAGCGCACGGTCCGGATCGGGTCCACGTCCTTGCCGCTGTTCAGCGCCTTGCGCAGCCGCCCGATATGCACGTCCACCGTCCGCGCCTCGACATAGACGTCCGAGCCCCAGACCGCGTCCAGCAGCTGTTCGCGGCTGAACACCCGGCCCGGATGCTGGATCAGGTGGTCGAGCAGCCGGAACTCCGTCGGTCCCAGATGGACCTCGCGGCCGTCGCGCTTGACCCGGTGCGCCACCCGGTCGACCAGGATGTCGCCATGGCTCAGCCGGTCGTCGGCCAGCCCCGGGCGGATGCGGCGCAGCACGGCGCGGATCCGGGCCAGCAACTCGGTCATCGAGAACGGCTTGATCACATAGTCGTCGGCCCCGGTGTCCAGCCCGCGGATGCGGTCGCTCTCCTCGCCCCGGGCAGTCAGCATCAGGATCGGCAGGTTGCGCGTCTCCTGCTTCTGGCGCACCCGGCGGCAGACCTCGATGCCGCTGATCTTGGGCAGCATCCAGTCGAGCAGCAGCAGGTCCGGCTTGGCCTCGTCGATGACGATCATCGCCTCCTCGCCGTCTCCGGCGATCAGGACGCGGTAGCCTTCCTTCTCGAGATTGTACTGCAACAGGGTGGCCAGGGCGTCCTCGTCCTCGGCCACGATGATCGTGGGGATGCTCATTGCTGGGTCTCGCCCTTGGGCCGCTGGTCGGTCAGTTCGGCGCCGGTGATCTCGTAATGGACGATCTCGGCGATATTGGTGGCGTGGTCGCCGATCCGCTCCAGGTTCTTGGCCACGAACAGCAGGTGCGCCCCCGGCGTGATCGTGCGCGGATCGCCCATCATGTAGGTCAGCAGTTCGCGGAACAGGCTCTCGTAATGCTCATCGACCTCGTCGTCGCGCGACCAGACCGAGGTCGCCGCCGACAGCTCGCTGGCGGTGTAGGCGTCGAGCACGTCCTTCAGGCGGCTGGAGACCAGCTTGCCCATCCGCTCGATCGACCGGGTCACCGGTCCCGAATTGTCGATCTCCGCCAGGATCAGCGAGCGCTTGGCGATGTTCTTGGCCAGGTCGCCGCAGCGTTCCAGGTTGGAGCTGATCTTGATGGCCGCGACCGTGCGGCGCAGGTCCACCGCCATCGGCTGGCGCAGCGCGATCAGGCGGATGGCGGCCCGCTCGATTTCGGCCTCCAGGGCGTCCAGCCGGGTGTCGCGCTCGACCACCGAGGTGGCCAGGGCGACGTCGCGGCGGGCGAAGGCGCTGATGCTGTCGGCCACCTGGGCCTCGGCCAGACCGCCCATGCGGGCGACCTCGGCGGTCAGGTGGTTCAGTTCTTCCTCGTAGGAGGTGACGATGTGGCTTTGCATGACGATACCTACCCGAACCGGCCGGTGATGTAGTCCTGGGTCCGCGTCTCGCGCGGGTTGGTGAAGATCTCGCCGGTGGCGCCCTCCTCGACCAGGATGCCCATGTGGAAGAAGGCGGTCCGCTGGCTGACGCGCGCGGCCTGGGCCATCGAGTGGGTGACGATGACGATGCAGTACTGGCGGCGCAGTTCGTCGATCAGCTCCTCGATCCGCGCCGTAGCGATGGGATCCAGCGCCGAGCAGGGCTCGTCCATCAGGATGACGCGGGGCTGCACGGCGATGGCGCGGGCGATGACCAGCCGCTGCTGCTGCCCGCCCGACAGGCTGGAGCCTGACTGGTGCAGCCGGTCGGCGACCTCGGCCCAGAGGCCGGCCTTCTTCAGCGAGGCCTCGACGATGCCCTCCAGGTCGACCTTGCTGCTGGCCAGGCCATGGATGCGGGGCCCGTAGGCGACGTTCTCGAAGATCGACTTGGGGAAGGGGTTGGGCTTCTGGAAGACCATGCCGACCCGGCTGCGCAGGACGACGGGGTCGACGTCCCTGGCGTTGACGTCGGACCCGTCGATCTCGATGCGGCCGGTGACCCTGGCCCCCGGGATGGTTTCGTTCATCCGGTTGATGCAGCGCAGGAAAGTCGACTTGCCACAGCCCGACGGACCGATGAAGGCGGTGACCGCCCGGTCCGGGATGTCGATGGTGATGTCGTGCAGGGCCTGCTTGTCGCCGTAGAAGGCGTTGACCTTCTCGCAGTGGATCTTCACCCCGGCGGCGGGGCCGGGCGTGTGCACGGCCACCATGGGCGGGCGCAGCTGCGTGTCATGCGGCATGGAACTGTTCTCGCCAATATTCTGGGGGGCGGTCATCTACCACCTCTTCTCGAAGCGGCGGCGCAGGATCACCGCCGCGGAATTCATCACGATCATGAACAGCAGCAGCACCATGATGGCCCCCGCCGTCCGCTCATGGAAGGCCGCCTCGGCGGCGTTCTCCCACAGGAAGACCTGCACGGGCAGCACGCTGGCGGCGCTGGAGATGCTCTCTGGCAGGCCGGGGGTGAAGGCGACCATGCCGATCATCAGGAGCGGCGCGGTCTCGCCAAGCGCGTGGGCCAGGGACAGGATGACCCCGGTCATAACGCCGGGCATGGCCTGGGGCAGCACATGGTGGAAAACCGTCTGGGTGCGGCTGGCGCCCATGCCCAGCGCCGCTTCCCGAATGGAGGGCGGCACGGCCTTCAGCGCCGCGCGGGTGGCGATGATGATGGTCGGCAGGCTCATCAGGGCCAGCACCAGGCCGCCGGTCAGCGGGGCCGAGCGCGGAAAGCCCAGCCAGTTGATGAACAGCACCAGGCCCAGCAGGCCGTAGACGATCGACGGCACCGCCGCGAGGTTGTTGATGTTGACCTCGATGAAGCCCGAGAGCCGACCCTTGGGCGAGAACTCCTCCAGCCAGACCGCTGCCAGCACGCCCACCGGCACCGCGATCAGGGCGGCGACCAGCAGCATCAGGGCCGAGCCGACCACGGCCCCCAGCACGCCCGCCTGTTCCGGTTCGGTCGAGTCCGAGCGGGTGAAGAAGCCGCTGTTGAAGTGACCCTTGACCACCCCATCGGCCTTCAGCCGGTCCAGCCAGGCCATCTGGCGATCGGTCAGCTTGCGGTCGGCGGCGGGGGTCGAGCGCTTGATCTCGCCCTTGTAGTAGAGGTCGGCGTTGGCCTTGACCGGCACGGTCAGGGTGACGGTTTTGCCGATCAGCGACGGGTCGGCCTTGATCCGGTCGAGCAGCTGGAAGCCCAGGTCGCGGGAAACCAGATCCATCGCCTCGCCGGACGCCAGGCCCAAGGCGTCGTCCTGGACCTTCAGCCGCTTCAACAGGTCGCCGCCGGCGATGTAGTCGAAATTGTTGCCTTCCAGGTCGGTCCGGTCGATCCGCGCCGGGTCGAGATAGACGCTGGCGGTGATCGAATGGGTCCAGAAGGCGGTGTAGCCCTGCTGCACGACGCGGCCGAGCAGCAGCACCAGGAAGCCCAGGGCGATGGCGATGGCGACGCGGCCATACCAGCGGAAGCGGGCCTCCGCCGCGTGGCGCTTCTTCAGGCGGGCGTCCTGGGCCCGGGTGTCTTGCGCGATGTCAGTCATAGACCTGCCGGTATTTCTGGACGATGCGCAGGGCGATCACATTGAGCGCCAGGGTGACGGCGAACAGGGTCAACCCCAGGCCGAAGGCGGCCAGGGTGCGGGGGCTGTCGAACTCCTGGTCGCCGGTCAGGATCTCGACCATCTGGCGGGTGACGGTGGTCACCGAGTCCAGGGGGTTGGCGGTAATGCGGGCCTGAGACCCGGCCGCCATGGTGACGATCATCGTCTCGCCGACGGCGCGGGAGATGGCCAGCAGCATAGCCCCCATGATGCCGGGCAGGGCGGCCGGCAGGATGACCCGCTTGACCGTCTCGGACTTGGTGGCGCCCATGGCGTAGCTGCCGTCGCGCAGGCTTTGCGGCACCGCGTTGATGATGTCATCCGACAGGGAGGAGACGAACGGGATCAGCATGATCCCCATCACCACCCCGGCGGTCAGGGCCATCTGGTTCTGCACCGTCATCAGGTACTGGCCCAGCGAGTCCATCGGACCGCCGATCAGGAAGCCGCCGATCCAGTTGAAGAAGGCGCGGAACGTCGGGCCGACGGTCAGGGCGGCGAAGAAGCCGTAGACCACGGTCGGCACGCCGGCGAG
>SDZP01000699.1 GCA_004144935.1 Caulobacteraceae bacterium
CAGCGAGGTCGTGGCGCCGGAAGACCTGCTGGCGCGGACCCAGGAGATGGCGCGGGAGATCGCCGAGGAGAGCTCGCCGGTGTCGATCGCCATGGTGCGCCAGCTGCTCTGGCGGGCGGCGGGAGAGCCGGACCTGTTCAAGGTGCTGGCCGTCGACGGACCGGCCAACATGGCGATGGGGGCGAGCCCGGATGTGAAGGAGGGGGTGTCGGCGTTCCTGGAGAAGCGCAAGCCGGCGTTCCCGGGGAAGGTGTCTGAGGACATGCCGCCGCAATACCCTTGGTGGGACTGACCCTCCCCGTCATCCCGGCCGCAGCGTAGCGGAGCGCAGGGACCCAGGGTCCGCCGTTCCTGTGGTCGGAAGCTGCGAGGTCCGCACTCTGTCACCCGCTGGGTCCCGGCTCAGCCCTGCGGGCTGTCCGGGATGACGGATGGGGGGTGATCAGTCGTCCAGCCAGGCCTCGGCCACCGCCAGCATGGCCCGGCCCTCGGGCAGGCCGAGCGGCAGGCAGGCCAGACCCGTCGAGACGCGTTCGATGTAACCCCATTGCCAGATCGGTTCCTCCGCCAGGCCGGTGAGCTGCGCCAGTCGTCGGCAGCGGGCGCGGCCGCGTTCGAGCGGGTCGCCGGCCAGCAGATCGGCGGACCATTCGCGCATGGGGATGGCCAGGTCGTAGGCCGGCTCGATCCGGAGGCCGTCGGGGTCGACGAGCTTGAAGGCGCCGGGATGGCGCGGGTCGGCCAGGGTGTTCCAGCCGTGGGCGTCGCCATGGGCGAGGACACAGGCGGCGGGATCGTGGGCGGCGGCGCGGATTTGCGCGAAAGCCAGGGCGCGGTCGATGACGGCGCGCGGGCAGGGCCGGTCCAGGGCGGTCCAGGTCGTCTCGATGAAGGCGGCGAGGTCGGCAGCCTTTTCGGCTCCGGTCGGCAGGCCGTCCGGGATCGGGGCGGTCCAGGCCTGTTGCAGGGCCTGGCAGAGGATCCGCAGCTGATCGTCCAGCGGCAGGCCGAGGCTGTCCAGAGTGGGGCCGAGGCGCTCCAGCAGCAAGGCGCGGCTGGCTGGGTCATGGTCGAGGAGGGCGGCGTAGCCCTTGCCGGCGGCGGCCTGGAGGACGCGGCGTTCGCGGTCGGTGGGGTCGGCGCCGGCAAGGACTACGCCGCCCTCCTCGA
>SDZP01000700.1 GCA_004144935.1 Caulobacteraceae bacterium
GCCCTTTTCTTCGGGCTTGGCGGCGGCGGGTGCTGCGACGGGCTTAGGAGCCTCGACCGGCTTGGAAGCCGGAGCCGGAGCAGCAGCGGCGGGCGCCGGTGCAGGTGTGGGCTTGGGCGCGGCGACCGGTTCTGCGGGCTTGGGTGCAGCGACAGTGGCGGCGGGTTTGGCGACCGGAGCGGCCTTGGGCGTTGCAGCCGGTTTCGGAGCAGCCTTGGGCGCGGCGGCTTTGGGAGCAGCAGCCTTAGGAGCAGCCTTTGGTGCAGCAGCTTTAGGTGCGGCCGTCTTGGCGACGGCGGCCTTGGGCGCAGCCTTCGGAGCGGCGACCGGAGCCTTGGCGGCCGGGGCGGCCTTGGACTTGGCGGCGGCTTTGGGGGCTACGGCCTTGGGGGCTACGGCTTTGGCGGCGACGGGCTTGGGCGCTGCAGCCTTGGGTGTGACAGCCTTTGCTGCTGCCGGCTTGGGCGTCGCAGCGGGCTTGATGACGGCCTTGGGCGCTGCGGTTTTCGCGGCGGCGGGCTTCACGGCGCTCGACTTCGGCGCGGCTTTAGGCTTGGAAGCGGCGGTCGCCGGCTTTGGCGACGCTGGTTTAGACGTAGACGGTGACTTGGCCATGTATTCCCCGACCCCTCGGTTTGATAAAAACGCGGCGGCGACGGGCAGACAACGCCGGATCGCTACGATTCGCCATATTACCGGTGTTTGAGAAATGTCCGAGTCCGCTCTTCAGATAATCGCACGCGGCCCCCGCGCCGCCGCCGAGGCTGCCGCCGAGGCAATCGACGCCGATCCCCGATTGGAAGGCGCGACCTATTCCATTCTGGAAGAGGACGAGGACAAGGGCGTGTGGCGCATCGACGCCTTCCCCACGACCGAGGACGAGGTCGAGGGGCTGAAGGCAGTCCTGGCCGATCATCCGGTCACGGTCCTGGTCGAGAAGCTGGCGGACGCCGACTGGCTGGCCATGTCGCTGTCGGGCCTGCCGCCGGTCGAGGCCGGGCGCTTCTTCGTCTATGGCGCGCACGATCAGGGCAAGGTGCCCGAAGGCCGGGTGACGCTGAAGATCGACGCGGGCGCCGCCTTCGGCACGGGTCACCACGGCACGACGGTCGGCTGCCTTGAGGCGTTCGACAACCTGCTGGAGACCGAAAGCTTCGAGACGGTGCTGGA
>SDZP01000701.1 GCA_004144935.1 Caulobacteraceae bacterium
CCGGGGCCGGGGTCGACGCCTGCTTCGGCGACGAGCCGGTCAACCGCATGGCCGAACCGCCTCGCCAAAAGGCCGCGGCGCCTGTGCTGGCCCTGGCGCCTGCCCCGACGGGGCGCCTAGCCAAGGCAGGGCCGGATTTTTCGGCAGCCATTGCCGAGGCCCGCCGCCTTGCCGGTGAGTCGGCCGACCTCGAAAGCCTGGCCGCCGCCATAGCCGCGTTCGACGGCTGCCCGCTGAAGTTCGAAGGAGCCCGGCAGGCGGTGTTCGCTCGCGGCGACCCAGGCGCTGACGTTATTGTTATCGGCGAGGGTCCGGGCGCCGACGAGGACGTCCAGGGGGCGCCCTTCGTCGGCCGCGCGGGCAAGCTTTTGGACAAGATGCTGACTGCGGCCAAGCTGGCCGACCGGGTCTTCATCACCAACACGGTGTTCTGGCGTCCGCCCGGCAATCGCACGCCGACACCCGCCGAGCAGGCCATCTGCCAACCCTTTGTGGAGAAAGCGATTTCTTTGATTCGGCCGCGGTATCTCCTGCTCATGGGAGGGGCGGCGGCCAAGTCCATTCTGAAGCGCGAGGAAGGCATCCTGAGCCTGCGCGGACGCTGGTTCGAATGGTCGGCGGAAGGCGAAAGCTTGACTGTGCCCGCTTTACCGACACTGCATCCGGCCTTCCTGCTTAGACAGGCGGCAGCCAAGAAAAAGGCGTGGAGTGACGTTTTGACTCTCGCCGAGAGGCTTGATCGCCCGGACCGCGCTGTCTAGGAGTCCCGACCTTGGACAGGCCATCGGGGGAATACCGACATGACCTTCGCCATGCGGGCCACGCTTCGTGCGTCTCTGGCCGCAGTATTGGTGCTCAGCGTAGGACTCTCGCCCGCGGTTTCGCAGGCGAAGTCTCACGGGAAAACTCATGCGGCGGGAAAGAGTTCCTCCGGCAAGTTTTCCAAGTCCAGGCATCGCCGGGTCGCCTACGTGGCGCCGCCGCCCTCCGCCAGCTTCCTGGCTCGCGACGCCTTCTACAGCGGGGACTACGCCAAGGCCTACGAACTCGCTCCGGCGGCCAACGAGCGTTGGATCGCCGGCTTGGCGAGCTACCGCATGCACGCCTACCTCGAGGCCTTCCAGCATTTCCAGCAGGTGGCGGAGGACGCCGCCGAGGACGCCTGGACG
>SDZP01000702.1 GCA_004144935.1 Caulobacteraceae bacterium
TCTCCACGCTCTGCGCCGGCTGCGGCCACGACAGCATCAGCGCCGCCATCGTCCAGGCCTGTTTCGAGCTGGACCTGGAGCCGCACCGCCTGGCCAAGCTCAGCGGCATCGGCTGCTCGTCGAAGACCCCGGACTATTTCCTCGGCGCCAGCCACGGCTTCAACACCGTGCACGGACGAATGCCGTCGGTGCTGACCGGCGCCAACCTCGCCAACCGCTCCCTGGTCTACCTGGGCGTCAGCGGCGACGGCGACAGCGCCTCCATCGGCCTTGGCCAGTTCGCCCATTCGATCCGGCGCGGCGTCAACATGACCTATATCGTCGAGAACAACGGTGTTTATGGCCTGACCAAGGGCCAGTTCAGCGCCACCTCCGACAAGGGCAGCAAGTCCAAGAAGGGCGTCGTCAACCACGACAGCGCCATCGACATGGTCAGCCTGGCCCTGCAGCTGGGCGCCACCTTCGTGGCCCGCAGCTTCTCGGGCGACAAGGCCCAGCTGGTTCCCCTGATCAAGGCCGCGCTGCGGCACAAGGGCGCCGCCTTCATCGACACCATCAGCCCCTGCATCGCCTTCAACAACCACGCCGGCAGCACCAAGAGCTTCGACTGGGTCCGCGAGCACAACGAGGCGGTCAACCGGCTGGACGTTATGATCGGCCGCTCGCCGATCACGGCCGAGTATTCGGAAGGCGCCACCATCCAGGTCGAGCAGCACGACGGCACGGTCCTGACCCTGCGCAAGCTGGCCGCCGACTACGACCCCACCGACCGGGTGCGGGCCATGGGCTTCCTGCAGGAGCGGGCGGCGGCGGGGGAGGTTGTCACCGGCCTGCTCTACGTCGACCCGGAGGCCGGCGACCTGCACGACGCGCTGGGCACCACGATGACGCCGCTCAACGAACTGGGCACGGCCGACCTGACGCCGGGCTCGGCGGCGCTGTCGGACATCAACGCGAGTCTGCGGTAGCCCACCTGAAATAATCCGATCATCCCGACGAAAGTCGGGACCCAGTTGTTTTCAATCGCGCCGGGGCTGGCGGACATCTGAGTGCGCGGACCCGCCACTAACTGGGTCCCGACTTTCGTCGGGATGATCGGACGGGAAGGGGCTAGCCCCCCGCCATCTCCGCCAGCTTCAGCACCGTATTCCAGTTCCGCGCCGTG
>SDZP01000232.1 GCA_004144935.1 Caulobacteraceae bacterium
CAGCCGGCCCTCCATGTCGCCAAGGCGGGCGCGCAGCCGGCGCAGGTTGAAGAACAGGCTCTTGCCGGCCGCCGTGGTGCCGGTGCGCACGATCGACCAGTTGCGCAGCACGTAGTCCTGCATCGCCGCCCGCACCCACCAGCCGGCGTAGGTCGAGAAGCGGACGGCGCGGTCGGGCTCGAAGCGGGCGGCGGCCTGCATCAGCCCGACGCTGCCTTCCTGGATCAGGTCGCCGTGCGGCAGGCCATAGGCCTTGAATCGCCCGGCCATGGCGATGACCAGCCGCATGTAGGCGCCGGTCAGCTCGTGCAGGGCTTCTTCGTCCTGCTGGTCCCGCCAACGGACGGCGAGATCGTGCTCGTGGTCGGCCGCCAGCATCGGCATGCGCATGGCCCGCCGGATATACCGCCGCTCCGCCGTCTCGGCCGTCACTGCTTCTCGCGCCATGGCCGGGATACGCGGGCGGCAGGGGGGCGGATCACACAGCCCAAAGAAAAACGCCCGGCCTTGCGACCGGGCGTTCCATGGTTCTCCGAAGAAGAACCGCCTAAGCGGCCTTCTGCAGCGACTTGGTCAGCAGGTTCACGGCGGCGTCGCGGTCGATGCGTTCGACGGCGGCGACTTCCCGGGCCATGCGGTCCAGGGCCGATTCGTACAGCTGGCGTTCGGAGTAGCTCTGCTCCGGCTGGTTCTCGGCGCGGTGCAGGTCGCGGACCACCTCGGCGATCGAGACGAGGTCGCCCGAGTTGATCTTGGCTTCGTATTCCTGGGCCCGGCGCGACCACATGGTGCGCTTCACGCGGGCGCGGCCCTTCAGAGTGGTCAGCGCCTTGCTCATCACGCCTTCCTCGGCCAGCGAACGCAGGCCCGAGGTGGCGGCCTTCTTGGTCGGGACGCGCAGGGTCATCTTCTCGTGGTCAAAGGTGATGACGTAGACTTCCAGCGCCATGCCGGCGACTTCCTGGGTCTCGACCGCCTGGATCGTGCCCACGCCATGGGCGGGATAGACAACGTGGTCGCCCACGGAAAACGCCAGCTTGGTCATAAGTCTTCCTTCTCCATCACCATCCGCGCATCCCGCGGACCACCGCTCCCACAAACTCTCGATCACGACGCGAAAAAGCCCCAGGCGCCTGAGGGGCGCGGGCTGATCGTTCATGTTCAAAAGTCTTCTAGGACACCCTTCGCCTTCGTCCGGGCGCGCCGTTCGGGAGCGGCTGTTCTTGAACCGAGGCGCGGGGGCGAAATACCTCCGCGTCGAGGGTGTAATACCACAAAATTCAGTCGAATGAAAGGTTTGCGACAACGGCGTGTCGCGAGGCGCTAGCTGCCCTTGCCGGGCTTCTCGCTGAAGTATTTCTCGAACTTGCCCTCTTCGCGCTCGAAGGCCTCGGCGTCGGCCGGCGGCTGCCCTTTAAGTGTGATGTTCGGCCAGACCTTGGCGAAGTCGGTGTTGATCTTCAGCCACTTGCTGTCGGGATCGTCCTCGGTGTCCGGCTTGATGGCGTCGACCGGGCATTCCGGCTCGCAGACGCCGCAGTCGATGCATTCGTCCGGATTGATGACCAGGAAGTTCTCGCCTTCGTAGAAGCAGTCGACGGGACACACCTCGACGCAGTCCATGAACTTACATTTGATGCAGGGGTCGGTGACGATGTAGGTCATCAGGAGCTCTAAAAGCGTGCGCTTCAGGATTGCGCGCGCGGGATCGGATCGTGGGTGGCGTCATCCGATGGGGGAGGGCGCCTTGTCAATGCGGCGAGGCCTCGCGGGCGCTCAGTTATTCTCCAAGTTGGTATAGAGCGCGCGGGCTTCGCTGGCCGGGCCGCGCCGCTCCCCGGCCTGTTCGAACCGGATCGCCACCACCCGGCCGCCGAGCGCGAAGACCAACTGGTCGCCGATGTGCAGGGTGCGGCTGGGCTTGTCGAGGCGGCTCTCGACGCCGCCGCGGGTCAGGCGCACCCGGCCTTCCTCAAGGTATCTGGCCGCCAGGGAGCGGCTCTTGAAGAAGCGGGCGCGGCACAGCCAGACATCGGCCCGGCAGCTGTCGGCCGTCTCGCTCACGGCTTGGCGGTCCCGGCGGCCTTGGGCCCCCGGCGACGCGGGCGGCGGGCTTTCGGCGTGCGGGCCGGAACCTGCAGCTGGGCGAGGGCGGCGAAGGGTGAGCCGACCGATGGGCTGGCCGGTATGGGGGCGGCGGCCTTGGCCGCGCCGCGCCGGCGCCAGGCGATGGGCGCGTCGCGATTGACCGGCGCAAGACCAAGGCCGCGCAGGATGTCGGCGGCCTCCCGGGCGCTCCAGCCCAGGTCTTCCAGCAACTGGTCGGTCACCACCGAGCCGCCGGCCTTCTGCGGCGCCGACCGCAGGCCGGCGTCCAGCCGCTCCAGCTGATCGACCGGCACGGCCAGCCCGCCGACCGCCATCAGGCCGCGCGCCGACAGCCCCTTGGCGTCGACGGGGCCGGGTTGCAGGCGGCTGACCTTGCCGGGCGCCGGCCCGGTCGCGTCGGCGCTCAGCGACCGGGCGAAGGTCTGGGCGTCCTCGGTCAACAGGCCCGGCAGATGCAGGCTGAAGGCGGCGATGCGGACGCCCAGGCTGCGCAGGGCCCGTCGCTCGGCCTGGCTCAGCACCCGCATCTCCTCCTCGACCTGGCGACGGGGCAGCACGCCGCCGTTCTCCAGCAATCGGTGGGCCAGTCCCCGGGCCAGGCCGCGCAGGCCCCCCTCGCTCATCGCCGTCTCCAGCGCCGCCAGGGGCGAGAGCCTGCGCGCCCGCTCATGCGCCAGCCAGGCCTCCAGCCGCCGCTGCGCCCGCTCGCGGGCCGGGGCGGGGCCCAGTTCGCCCAGCAGCCGCACCTTGCCGCCGGCGTCCAGCCGCCCGGCGGCGGCCCCCCGCCACAGCACCAGGCCGTCCGGCGTCAGGCTGAAGGCGTCATCCTCCTCGGCCGCCAGGGCGCCCAGCCGCCGCGCCACCTCCGGCGCCACGGCCCGCTGGGCGGCGCCGCGCAGGGCCTTCTCCTCCAGGCTGGTGATGGCCTTGGGCTGATCGAACACCACGCCGCTCAGCCTGCCGACATAATGGCCCTCGACGGTCACCGTGCCGTCCTCGGCGACGCCGGCCATCATCGTCTCGCGGTCGCCCAGCTGTCGCATCAGCACGCTGGTCCGCCGGTCGACGAAGCGGGCCATCAGCTTTTCATGCAGGGTGTCGCTCAGGCGATCCTCCAGCTGGCGCATGGTCGCCTGCCAGAAGGCCGGGTCGTGCAGCCAGTCCGGCCGGTTGGCGACGTAGGACAGGGTGCGCACCGCCGCCAGCCGCCCGGCCAGGGCGTCGATCTCGCCGTCGGTCCGGTCCAGCCCCGCGAACTGCGCCGCCATCCAGTCGTCGGGGATGCGACGCCGGCCGCTGGTCAGCTCATTGAAGATGCGCCGCAGCAGGTTCAGGTGGTCGTCGGATGCGATCTTGCGGAAGTCCGGCGTCTGGCAGACCTCCCACAGCTTCTCCAGCTGCGGCCGGGCCTTGGCCCGGTGGGCGATGTCCGGATCCTCGGCCAGCCGCTTGAGGGTCAATTCGTCCAGCGCCTCGGCCGACAGCTTCAGCCCCTCGCGCTGCGGCGCCTCGTCCAGGGTCTTGATCAGGCTCGTCAGGCTGGTGAAGTCGAGCCGGCTGTTGCGCCACTCGGCCGTGGTGATCGGCTCGAACTGGTGGTTCTCGACCCGCTCGACCAGGTCCTCGTCCATGTCCTCGGCCTCGCCGGTGACCCCGAAGGTGCCGTCGCGCTTGTAACGGCCGGCGCGGCCGGCGATCTGGCCGATTTCGGTGGCGTGCAGCCAGCGGGTGCGCTTGCCGTCGAACTTGCGCAGGCCGGCGAAGGCGACATGGTCGACGTCCATGTTCAGCCCCATGCCGATGGCGTCGGTGGCGACCAGGAAGTCGACCTCGCCCGACTGGTAGAGGGCGACCTGGGCGTTGCGGGTGCGCGGGGACAGGCTGCCCATGACCACCGCCGCGCCGCCTCTTTGACGGCGGATCAGTTCGGCGATGCCGTAGACCTGGTCGGCGCTGAAGGCGACCACGGCGCTGCGTCGGGGCAGGCGGGTCAGCTTCTTGGGACCGGCGTAGGTCAGGGCGCTGAACCGCTCGCGGGTGACGATCTCGGCCTTGGGCAGCAGCCGGCGGATCAGGTTGGCCATGGTGCCGGCGCCCAGCAGCATGGTCTCGAACTTGCCCCGGGCATGCAGCAGCCGATGGGTAAAGACGTGCCCGCGCTCGGGATCGGTGCACAGCTGGATCTCGTCGATGGCCATGAACTCGACCTCGCGGCCCAGCGGCATGGCCTCGACGGTGCAGATGAAATAGTTGGCCCGCGGCGGGACGATCTTTTCCTCGCCGGTGATCAGCGCCACCTCGCGCACGCCCTTCAGCGCCACGACCCGATCGTAGATCTCCCGCGCCAGCAGGCGCAGGGGCAGGCCGATCATGCCGCTGGCATGGCCGCACATCCGCTCGACGGCCAGATGCGTCTTGCCGGTGTTGGTTGGCCCCAGAACGGCGGTAAGCCGGGCCGGCGCCTGGCCGGTCGAGCGGTCACTCATGACCTATAGGTGGGGCGAGGCGGCGAGTCGGGCAAGCATCGAGGCGGCTCCTTCACGCAACTGGTGACGATCAACCGCGGTCCAGGCTCGAATGTTCCAAAAACGCCTGGAAACGCATCGCAGAACTGTGTTTTGCGCTGAGCTTGGACGATGCTCAACCTGTGGTATATTCGCCGAACAAGGGGCCCGTGGCGCTCAGCCACGGGAGGACCGGGGAGCGCGCTATGGCGGCTGTCATTCAATTCGGCACGGGCTGGGGAGCGACGATCGAGGACGAGACCGGTGTCGCAAACATCAGCACACTGTTTATTTCAGGAAGCATGCCTGGCGAGACATTCGAAGTCTTCGTCGTATTCGGCAACTGGGTCGAGACGCTGGATATCGTGCACGGCGATGCCTATAATCAATATAATGATTTTGGATACGAAATCGGTATATTTTACACGCCAGCTTACAATGATGATTATTTTCTGAATATAGATGGGAATTTGAGACTTTACAGTACTTGGTGGCCTTTCTACGACGAGTACGTCTTCTTCGGTCCTTTCTACATAACGCGCAATACGAATTTCGCTCTCGACGATGTCGGATCTTCGGTCGGCGACCTGCTCTACGGAGACGCCGACGACAACGATCTGATCGGGCTGGGAGGCGACGACATCATGGCCGGCTCGCTGGGCGCCGACCAGATGAACGGCGGCGACGGCAGCGACACGGTCGATTATCGCCTGTCCGACGCGGGCATCAACCTGACCTTGGGCGGGCCGGCCCTCGGCGGCCACGCGCAGGGCGACACCCTGGTGAGCGTGGAGAACATCTACGGCTCGGATTTCAATGACACGCTGACCGGCGACGCCGGCGCCAATCTGCTGCGCGGCTATGGCGGCGATGATGTCATGACCCTCGGCGGGGGCGCCGACACGGTTGTGGTGCTCGATACAGACGGCGGGGCGGACGTGGTCGTCGACTTTGACGTGGCCGTCGACAAGGTCGTCCTGTCCTCGCTGGCCGAATGGCTATCGCGGATCGCCGACGGCGCCGACACCCTGTTCACCC
>SDZP01000233.1 GCA_004144935.1 Caulobacteraceae bacterium
AGCTGGGACAGCACCGGTTCGCGGTCGGGGAATACGTCTCGGTCGCCGACGAGGACGGCCGACTGTTGGCCTACAAGGTCACGGACGTGCAGCCGGTCGAGTAGCCGTCAAATCCGAACCTCCCCCCGCGAGCGGGGGGAGGACGCGGGTTCACTCCCCGAACTGCTTCTTCACCAGCGATGTCGCGTCCCGGAACAGGTGCCGGGACTCGCCGTCCCCGTCGGACTTCCGCTTCGACTTGACGATGGCCACGACCAGCGGACCGCGCTTGGGTCCCTGCGCTTCGTACCCCGCCACCGTCCAGGCCGCGCCGGCGTCTTCCGTCGACTTGATGAAGGTACTGCGGTAGCCCTGGCGGCGCTTGCCGCCCAGCGAGAGGCCGCCGTTGTCGATGTCCGGCTTGCCTTCCGAGGTGTCGATCGAGAAGTCGCCATCGTCATCGCCGCGCCAACGCTCGCGCACGATGCGGACCTCGTTTTCCTTGTCGTTGGCGTTGATCTCGATGCCCATCACCCGGACGTGGGCGTTATCGCCGTCGGCGTTGACGCTTAGCCCGGGCATCCGCACATGCGCCTTGTCGACCCCGTCGCCCTCCTCGGTCTCCACCGACAGACCCGGCATCGAGACCTTCTCCTTGGTCGTCGTGACGCTTTTCTTGGGAGCGACCGGGGCGTCCGGCTCACCCGGTTTGGCGGGCGGCGTCGGCGTCTCCGGCGTGGCCGGCGCCTCAGGGAACAGGCCCTTGATCTCGCTTTCGATCGGCTCCAGCGCCTTGGACGGATCGTTGCTCACCGCCACCAGTCGAAGGGTCACTTCCGAGTCCTCGCCGGCGTAGCTGCAGCTCAGCCCGTCGGCGCCCTGGGCGGTCCGCTTGAGGTTGCCTTGCGTCTCGGGGCAGTCGAGGCGGCTCACCACCTTGAGCGCCTCCTGCTCGGCCTTGCGGGCCCGGTACTCGGCGCGGCTCTCGCACGCCCCCAGCGCCAGGAGGATGGCGCCGCAGCCCACGGCGGTCATCAGCTTGCTTTTCATCGTCGTCACAGCCCTTTGGGTCGTCTCTGGTGGCCTCGCAACGGAGGGTGCAACCCCGCCCGGCGGTTAGCCAGTGAATTCGCGGTAAGGGGTCAGGCGCAACGAGAAACGCCCCCGGTCGTGGACCGGGGGCGTTGTTCAATATCCGCAGGTGCTGGCGCTATTGCCCGGGCCGGGTCGCCCCTTCGCGCCGCGCCAGGAAGGCCAGGCGTTCGAACAGGTGGACGTCCTGTTCGTTCTTGAGCAGGGCGCCGTGCAGTGGCGGGATCAGCTTGGTGGGATCCTTTTCCTTCAGGATGTCCTCACCGATATCCTCGACCATCAACAGCTTCAGCCAGTCGAGCAGCTCACTGGTCGAGGGCTTCTTCTTCAGGCCCGGAACCTTGCGCATGTCGTAGAAGATGCGCAGCGCCTCGGCGACCAGCTTCTGCTTGATCCCGGGGTAGTGGACCTCGACGATGGCGTTCATCGTGTCGGCTTCCGGGAACTTGATGTAGTGGAAGAAACAGCGGCGCAGGAAGGCGTCCGGCAGTTCCTTCTCGTTGTTGGAGGTGATGATCACCACCGGGCGGACCGCCGCCTTGATGGTCTCGTCGGTCTCGTAGACGTAGAACTCCATCCGATCGAGTTCCTGCAACAGGTCGTTGGGGAACTCGATGTCGGCCTTGTCGATCTCGTCGATCAGCAGCACGGGCCGGGCGCCGGTCGACTCAAAGGCCTCCCAGAGCTTGCCCTTCTTGATGTAGTTCTTGACGTCCTTGACCCGCTCGTCGCCCAGCTGGCTGTCGCGCAGGCGGGTGACGGCGTCGTATTCGTACAGGCCCTGGTGGGCCTTGGTCGTCGACTTGATGTGCCAGGTGATCAGCGGCGCGCCCAACGCCTTGGCGATCTCCTCGGCCAGCACGGTCTTGCCGGTGCCAGGTTCGCCCTTGATCAGCAGCGGCCTTTGCAGGGCGATGGCGGCATTCACGGCGACCTTCAGGTCGTCGGTCGCCACATAGTCCTTGGTGCCTTCGAAGCGCGTCGTCATTCGCATCCCCTTGCGGAGCGAACAGGCGCTCCAAACAAACGTTTCAATGGTGACACTAGCGTCAGGAACCGCGCTGTGAAGCGTTTTCGTGATGCCGGGGGAAAAAGCCGCTGGTGACGTCGGGGGAGGAAAGGGGTGCACCTTCTCCCGCCTGCCGAGAGAAGGTGGCGGCGAAGCCGACGGATGAGGGCGGCGCCGGCTGCCGAAAGTTCGTAACGAAAAGGGCAGCCGGACCCTCACAGGTCCGTGCTGCCCTCATCCGACCCCCTGCGGGGGTCACCTTCTCCCGACGAGCGGGAGAAGGACTATTCTAGTCGGCGCCGGGGTTGATCGACACCGGGTCGCTGGCCGGGAAGGTTTCCTTCAACCCCTTGTCGAGCTGACGGTCCACGTGGGGGTCCTTCTCGTCCGGCGCCTTGTCGCCCGGATCGGCGGCGGTCCCGGTCTTGTCGGAGTCGTCGCCGACCCCGCCGGAGGCTTCGTAATTGCGGCTGCGTTCGTCTTCTGTGGTCACGCGATCCTCATTGGCTGCAAAGCTGCGGTCTTCCGGCGCGGCGCGAAGGCCCGCGTCGTCACGGTCCTCGCTCAGCTCGCCATCGTCGAATTCGGCGGCGTCGAACTCCGCCTCGTCCCGCTCGGGGTCGAGATCGTCGATGTCGGCGTCGTCGGCTGCGGCGGTGGCGTCGTAAACGTCGGAGATGTCGTCGAAATTGGCGATGTTGTCGCCGTCTTCGGTCAGGTTGGTCTCGTCCAGGACCTCAGCGCGATCCTGGGCGTCGGATTCGTTTTCGAAATCGGCCATGGCCTTGTCATCCCGTTCGACGGCTGGAGCGCCGTCTGTGGGATTCAACCCCCGCGGACGCCTTACGTTCCGCCCTGGGGCTGCCGGGCGAACCGCCCCGGAAGACTTTCAGGACGCCGGAAACGTCGCCTTCAGCTCGTCGGCCATTCGCGCCATCACCTCGGGCCAATCGGCGTAGGTCGTGGGGGTGAAGACCCGCGCCTGCGGATACCAAGGATAGCGGTCCGTCCCGAGCTGAGTCCAGCAGGCCTGCGGCGTCACCAGCCACACCGGCGCCCCGCAGGCGCCGGCCAGATTAAGGGTGGCGTTGGAGAAGCCCAGGGTCAGGTCCAGCGCGCAGCTCAACGCCGCGACGTCGTCCAGGTCCAGCTTCAGGTCGATGCCGGGCGGGACCCAGATGTCGATACCCTGCGCTTCTGCATGCGCCAGTTCGGCCTCGCAGTCGCCGTACTGCAGGTTGACCAGGCAGATCCCGGGCGTCCTCAGCACCGGCTCCCAGAGGGTGAAGGGCGAGAACCAGCGGTGCCGGGCGCCCTTGGCGACCATGCTCTTCCACAGCAGCCCGACCTTCGGCCCGGCCGGGGCGCTCTTCAGCACCTCGCGCCAATGGGCGACCCGCGCCGGATCGGCCGCCAGATAGCCCGGCTCGGACGGATAGGCCGCGATGCCGCTCCGGAAGTCCTGCAGCAGCGAGCCCATCGGCGCCCAGAGGTCGATCTTCGCCAGCTCGGCCTCGTCCAGGAAGGGCGCCACCCGCACCGTCCGCCCGTCGACGGAGAAGGTGGCATGCGCCCCGACCCTCGCCTTCGGGAAGCTGCGCTCGAACAGGGGAACCAGCCTCGGCTCCAGCGACAGGGTCAGCCGGCCGTTCGGTCCCAGCGCCTTGAGCACGTCAGGGATCAGGTTGGCGAACAGCACCTCGTCGCCGAGCCCCTGCTCGCCGAAGATCAGCAGCGACCTGCCGGCCAGGTCGTCGCCCGGCGTCCATTCCGGTCGCTCGACCAGATAGTGGGTGACGTCGCCGAAGGCCGGATCGCGCCGGGCCTCATAGTCGGCCCAGCCCTGCCCCAGGTCGCCCAGGGTCAGGCGCATGGTCGAGCGGGCCAGCCGCATCATCTGAATCTCGTCGGCCGGCATCGGGGCGGCCATGGCCGTGTTGCAGTCGGCCAGCGCCCCGTCGGTGTCGGCCAGCGCATGCCGCGCCGTGGCGCGATTGTACTGCGCCTTGGGGAAGTCGGGCTGCAGCCGCAGCGCCTCGTCGAAGAAGGTCACGCAGCCGGCCGGGTCGCCCTGTTCGGCCAGCACGGTGCCCAGCGTGTTCCACAGCACCGCCGCCTCCGGATTGGCGATCAGCGCCGGCCGCAGCACCTCCACCGCCTCGTCGTAGCGGCCCTGGTCGCGCACCGCGCAGGCCAGGTTGTTGACCCCTTCGGGATTGCCGGGATTGGCCGCCACGAAGTGGGCGAACAGCTTCTCGGCCGTGTCCTTCAGCCCCATGCGGTAGGCCAGGCGGCCCATGTCGTTGGCCACCTCGGCATGGGCCGGGATCAGCATCAGCGCCTTGTCATAGGCCTTCACCGAACTGGCGAAGTCGCCGGCCCGCTCGCGGGCGATGGCCAGCAGGTACCAGGCGAACCCCGACCGCTCGTCCATCTCCAGCGCCTGGATGGCGAGGCGGCCGCCGGTGTCGAAGTCGTCCTTCTGCAGCGCCGCCACGGCCTGGTCGATGACGCCGCCCAGGCTGGCCGCCTTCATCTCGGCCATGGCCTCCAGCATGCGGGTGAGGGCGGCGGGCGAACCGGCCTGTCCGGCCATGCCGCCGAACGCCCTGACCTGCGCCGCCTGGCCGACGATCGGGGTCATTCCCAGCGCGGTCGCGGAAACATCGGATTTGGGGCGCGTCATGTGGTCACAGTCTTTGTAATCCTGACCCTCCAGATCGCCCGGTCATGGTTACCCCGCCCTTAAGATCGGCGCTTTGCCGCACCCGCCCGCAAGACCCCGTTAACCATGATCGGCCATTCTGGCGGCTGTATCCGGGGAGGCTCACGTGCCGCTGAAGCTGTCACTCAAGCCGGGCGAGAAATTCGTCCTCAACGGCGCGGTCGTCCAGAATGGCGACCGGCGCGGCGTTTTGATCCTGCAGAACAAGGCGTCCGTGCTTCGCGAGAAGGACATCATGCAGGAAGCCGAGGCGGTCACCCCGGCGCGCCACGTCTATTTCCCGGTGATGATGATGTATCTCGATGAGCCCGGGGCCGGCCGCTACTACGACGAGTTCGTCCGCCGCCTGACCGAGTTCATGGGGGTCGTGCGCAATCCGACCGTTCTGTCGGAGTGCGTTAACATCTCCAAGCACATCATGGAGCGGGAATACTACAAGGCGCTCATGCTCTGCCGGAAACTGGTGGAGTACGAGGACGAGAGGTTGGGCAATGGGTCTGCAGGCGTATCAACAGGCGGCGGCGAGGGCTGAGAACCCCAAGGAGGCCGAGTACCGGCTGTTCGGCCAGGTCACCCGCGCCCTCATGGACGCCCAGAAGCTTCCCGACACCCAGATCGAAGGCCGTGTCGAGGCCCTCGACTGGAACCGTCGTCTATGGTCGGCCCTGGCCACCGACTGCTCCCAGCCCGACAACGCCCTGCCGATGCCGCTGCGGGCCCAGATCATCTCAATCTCCATGTGGGTGGGCCGGCATACCAGCGCCGTCATCCGCCGCGAGGAGGAGATCGAGCCGCTGATCGACATCAACCGCATCATCATGCAGGGCCTGCACGGCGCCGCCCCGG
>SDZP01000703.1 GCA_004144935.1 Caulobacteraceae bacterium
ACGTCGGCCCGCACGGCCTCGCCCAGGCCTTCCAGATCGGCGGCCGTGGCGTCCTCAGCGTTGATCATGAAGTTGCTGTGCAGCTCCGAGAACTTCGCCCCGCCGTGCAGCTTGCCGCGCCAGCCGGCCTCGTCGACCAGCTTCCAGGAGGAGTGGCCTTCCGGGTTCTTGAAGGTCGAGCCGCCGGTCTTCTCGCGGATCGGCTGGGTCGTCTCGCGGCGGGAGGTGATCTCGCTCATCCGCGCCTTGACGGCGGCCGGGTCGTCGCGCCGGCCCTGGTAGATGGCCTGGATCCAGATGATGTCTTCCGGGACCTGGCTGTGGCGGTAGGTGTAGCCGAAGTCGGCCAGCTCAAAGACCCTCATCTCGCCGCTGCGGTCATAGCCCCAGGCGCTGACCAGAACGTCCTTGGTCTCGGCCCCGTAGCAACCGGCGTTCATGGTCAGGGCGCCGCCGATGGTGCCCGGGATACCGGCATAGAACTCCAGCCCCGCCAAGCCGGCGTTGGCGGCGGCCTTGGCGACGGCGGCGTCCAGCGCCCCCGCCCCGGCGATGACCAGCCCGTCCTCCTCGTCGATGATGACCTCGGCGAAATGACGGCCCGCGAGCCGCACGACGACGCCGGGCACGCCGCCGTCGCGGACGATGACATTGGAGCCGACGCCCAGCACCGTCACCGGCGTCTCGGCCGGCAGCTCGCGCAGGAAGTCCGACAGGTCCTCCTCGTCGGCCGGCAGGAACAGCACCTCGGCCGGCCCGCCGACGCGGAACCAGGTGAAGGGGGCCAGGGCTTCGTCGCGCAGCAGCTTGCCGCGCACTTCGGGGAGATGGTTCATCAGGTGGCCTTACGGGCGGCGGTGTCGGCGTGCCAGAGGATCAGGCGCTCGGCCTCGGCGGGGTCGTAGGTCTCGAACACCGGCGTACGGACGTTCTTTTCCCAGTGGAACATCTCGAAGCGGACGGTCGGATAGTCGTGGACGTCCAGCCAGTAGCCGGTGGAGAGGCCCCGGCCCTTGTCGATCTGCGGCAGGTGCTTGGTCGGGATACGGCGGCGGCGGCATTCGGCCTCGACGTCGCGGAGGAAGGCGACGGGGGTCACCCTCGCGCCTCCAACTGACCCGGCAGGGCATAGGCCCACGACGTGATGTCGCCCGCCCCCAGG
>SDZP01000014.1 GCA_004144935.1 Caulobacteraceae bacterium
TTGTCCTGATGGTCGCGCCGTTCGCCATCGGCGTGGTCTGGTCCCTGATGCGCATGCGCACCGCGCCCGCCGCCGCTGTGAACCGCAGTTGAGCGCTATTGCGTGACGGCGGCGGGCGCGGTGCGCATGCGCATCAGGGACCAGACCACGCCGATGGCGAACGGCGCGACCATCAGGACAAACAGCAGGGCCGCCGAGGTCATGCCGGACAGGGTGGCGTACTCGCCAAGCTGCAGCGACATGTACTTGCCCTTGAGGGTGTCCTGCAGCCAGGGCCAGCCCAGGATGACCAGGAAGAAGGTGCTGGTGACCGCCGTCAGCAGGGTGGCCTCGCGCGAGCCTCGCAGGGCGCTGAAGGCCCCGACCAGGGCGGTGATGAAGACGGCGGCGGCCATGGCCGAGACGGTCAGGCCCCGGTCCCCCTGCAGCAGTCCAAAGCCGTAGCCGACGTAGGTGGGATCGACGGCGCTGCGGAGCGGGGCGGCGCTGTTGAGGCCGGCGGCGAACAGATGGGCGAAGCCGACGACGGCGCCGATGAACCCTGTGCGGCCGCGCACCAGCGCGATCAGCCAGGCGAGCAACATCACGCCCGAAACCCCGCCGGCGACATAGAGCCAGTTGACCTGACTGAAATCCATGGTCTTCCCCTGTATCCTCGGCGAAGGTGCGGCCAAGCCGGCGACCGGCCAAGTTAATTCGCGCTCAGGTGGGTTTATGGCGAAGTTTCAGATCAATACGGTTGAAGAGTACTTCGCCCTGGTGCCGGCGAGACAGCGGGAAATCCTCGAGACCGTGCGCGCGGCCATTTGGGAGGCGCTGCCAGAGGCCGAGGAGGTCATCTCCTATGATATCCCGACCTTCAAGATCGGCGGGCGGGCGGTGATCTATTACGCCGGCTGGAAGCGGCACTTCTCGATCTATCCGGTGGGCGACGCGGTGAAGAAGACCCTGGCGGCGGAGCTGGCGGGGCTGGAGATCAGCAAGGGGACGATCAAGTTCCCGCTCGACGAGCCTGTGCCGGTCGCGCTGATCGGGCGGATCGCCAGGCTGCGGGCGGCGGAAGAGGCGGCCTACAAGCCGAAGAAGAAGCGGCCGTAGGGCAGGTGAGCTTCCAGTCTCGCGCCTTGCCTGCCGAGCCCGGGTGTCGGACTCTCAGCGACTTGTCGGGGGGCGCCGACGGCCACCTCATCCACCGATCATGCTCGCGAAGGCGGGCATCCACGCGCCGTTGGCCACATCCGAGGCGGGCGGGGTCAGATCAACCCGGAGGGATCAGTGACGCCGCGCCGACGTATGGATGCCCGCCTTCGCGAGCATCATCGGGGTGCGGGTGAGTCCGCGCCCGTCGCGTCGGGCTCAGGCGCTGGCCAGCGCGCTCTGGAACAGCAGCGCCCCGTCGGCCGAGCCCAGTTCGGCCTCGAAGGCGCGGTCGGGGTGCGGCATCAGGCCGATGACGTTGCCGGCCGGGTTGACGATGCCGGCGATGGCCCGGGCCGAGCCGTTGGGATTGTCCTTGTAGCGGAAGACCACCTGGCCCTCGCCCTCCAGCCGGTCGAGGGTGGCCTCGTCGGCGAAGTAGTTGCCCTCGCCGTTGCCGACCGTCATCACCGCCTCGCGGCGGCCCTGGTAGGCGGCGGTAAAGCGGGTCTGGCCGTTGACGATGTCGAGGCTCACCGTCTTGCAGACGTATTTCAGACCCGCGTTGCGCAGCAGGGCGCCGGGCAGCAGGCCGGCCTCGCACAACACCTGGAAGCCGTTGCAGATGCCGACGGTGGCGACGCCGCGTTCCACGGCCGCCTTCACCTCGGTCATGATCGGCGACAGCGCGGCCATGGCCCCGCAGCGCAGGTAGTCGCCGTAGGAGAAGCCGCCCGGCAGGACGATCAGGTCGACGCCCGCGGGCAGGGCGGTGTCGCCGTGCCAGACCATGTCGACGGACGCGCCGGTCGAGCGTTCGATGGCGACCTTGCAGTCCCGGTCGCAGTTGGAGCCCGGGAAGACGATGACGGCGGCTTTCATGCCACCTCGACGCGGTAGCTTTCGATCACCGTGTTGGCCAGCAGCTTGTCGCACATGGCCTTGACCGCAGCTTCGGCCGCGGCCTTGTCGCCGCCGACCTCGAACTCCAGAACCCGGCCGACGCGGACGCCGGACACATCGGGCCATCCCAGCCCGTGGAGTGCGTTCTCGATCGCCTTGCCCTGCACGTCGAGGACGCCGGGCTTGAGGAAAACGTGGACGGTGGCCTTCACTAGTGCAGTCCCCCCTGGATGACGGTCGGCATGTCTTTCATGATCCCCAGGCGGCGGGCCACCTCGGCGTAGCTCTCGATGACGTTGCCCATGTCGCGGCGGAAGCGGTCCTTGTCGAGCTTCTCGTTGGTCGTCGAATCCCACAGCCGGCAGCTGTCGGGGCTGATCTCGTCGGCCAGGATGATGCGCGAGAAGTCGCCCTCCCACATGCGGCCGAACTCGATCTTGAAGTCGACCAGGGTGATGCCGACGGCGCCGAACATCCCGGTCAGGAAGTCGTTGATGCGCAGGGTCGAGGCCATGATGTCGTCGATGTCCTGGGTGGTGGCCCAGTTGAACGCGGTGATGTGCTCCTCGGCGACCAGCGGATCGCCCAGCTCGTCGTTCTTGTAGCAGAACTCGATGATCGAGCGGGGCAGGGGTGTGCCCTCTTCGAGGCCGAGGCGCTTGGACAGGCTGCCGGCGGCGATGTTGCGGCAGATCACCTCCAGCGGGATGATCTCGACTTCCTTGATCAGCTGCTCGCGGTGGTTCAGACGGCGGATGAAGTGGTTGTGCACGCCGATAGCGTTCAGCTTGGTCATCACGAACTCGCTGATGCGGTTGTTGATGACCCCCTTGCCCTCCAGCACGGCCTTCTTCTGGGCGTTGAAGGCGGTGGCGTCGTCCTTGAAGTACTGGATCAGGGTGCCGGGCTCCGGGCCCTCGTACAGGATCTTGGCCTTGCCTTCGTAGATCTTCTTGCGGCGGGTGGTCATGGGTCTCCCCCCAGTGGGGTGTGTCTTGCTGGGGCGGGGCGGCGGAACGAAAAATCGCGCGCGGGCGGAGGGCCAGCGCGCGAGGTCCCGACTCGCATCGCGAGGATGGGTGGTCGTGGGCGTGAATACTCTCAAAGCGTCGGCAATGAAAGGCCGGGGCGTTCGTTGTCCCAGATCATCGAGATGATCTTCCAGGCCCCGGATTCGTCCTTGAACAGCTGGATCGAATTGATCCCCCGGCGCTCGGGCACCAGGTCGCTGGGATCGCGCCTTGCCTCGTACTGGCTCCAGGCGTGGGCCATGTTGCCAAATACCTCGAGGCGGCGGCCGAGCTCCACCTCATAGAAGGGGCCGGTGTCGAAGAAGGGCTGGGTGTCGGCGCGATACTGTTCCAGGCCCATGATCATGATCCAGGGCTGGCCGTCGTCGCCGACGCCCGTGCGCATCTGGCGCGCGTCCGGATGGAAGTAATCGGCCTGCCTGGCCCAGTCGCGCGGGCCGGCCGGGCCGGAGATCATCGCATACATGCCGTCGATCACGTCTCCGATAGCGATATCGTCGTTGACCATGGTGGCTCCGGTTGTGATTGCGGGCGGGCCCGGCGCGCGCTATGGACCGCGCCGCACAAGAGGTTTTCAGGATTTCTATGACCACCTTCGATGACCGCGAAAAGGGCTTCGAGCGCAAGTTCGCCCTGGACGCCGAACAGGAATTCAAGGCCACCGCCCGGCGCAACCGGATGCTTGGCGAATGGGCTGCCGGGCTGATGGGCCTGGAGGCCGCCGAAGAGTACGTGCGCGCCGTGGTCAAGTCCGACTTCGAGATGCCGGGCGACGAGGACGTGCTGCGCAAGGTGTGGGGCGACCTGAAGGGGTCGGGCCTCGAAACCACCGAGGGCGAAGTCCGCATGAAGATGGACGAGCTGCTGGCCCAGGCCCGCGAGCAGATCAAGAACACTTAAGGCCGGTCGACGACCAGCCCCAGCGGCCGCCTGAGCTCAGCCCAGGCGGCCGCTTTGCGTTCGAAGGCCAGGGTGTAGGCCGGGCTTGAGGAGGGCAGGGTGATTCGCGCCACGTCAGGCGCGACTCCGGCCAGCACCTTCCTGCCCAGTGTCGCGGCCTTGCCGCCATTGAAGGCGACCGCGCGCAGGGCGGGCAGGCGGGCGATCAGGCCGGCAAGGTCGTTCGGCGATTCGTCGCGGATGGCGCCGTCGAGGCTGCCCGGCCGCTCCGCCTCGGCGATGACGTCCCACAGGGCGATGCCCGCGGCCTTCAGCGCTTCAAGCCGGTCCTCGTACGCAAAGGACTGCAAATCCCTGCACCCCACGCTTTCCAGCAGCCGCCAGAAGGCGTTGCGCGGATTGCCGTAGTAACGGGAGGCGGCGAGGGACATCTCACCGGGCAGGCTACCGAGGATCAGCAGGCGCGCGTCGGGCCGCCAGACCGGCGGCAGGCCCGCCTTCCGGCTCAGCGCGGGGCTCCGGCGACCGGGTCGTCGCGCAGCCAGCCGACCACCTGTAGCCGCTTGCCGGCGGCGTAGGGGGCGACGGGGGCCACAGAGTGCCAGCGCGGCACCTTGAACAGGGTCAGGACGTTGAAGCCCGGCGCCAGGCCGCGGACGATGTCGCCGGCGGCGTCGTGGAACAGCAGCTGGCCGCCCCAGTCCGGCCGCCAGCGGCGGGTGAAGCCGAGCGTGTAGGCGACGCGGCGCTCGTCGGTGGGACCGGTGTCGTCGTGCAGGCTGAGGAAGTCGCCGGGCCGATAGTAGCTGGCCTGGGCGTCGACCTTGGTGATGCCGGCGGCCCCGGAGACGGCCGAGCCGAAGGCGAGGAATTCCGGACCGTTGAGGAACTCGGTCAGCTGGTGCAGCGGATGGCCGGGATCGCGGCCGGCCAGGTATGCGGCGATCATCGGATAGCAGAGGTAGACGAAAGCGAAGCCCTCGCCGGCCCGGCGTGCGGCGCCCTGGATCTTCCCGGCGATGGCCTCGCGGCTCATGGCCGCCAGCTGGCCCTGCGTGAAGACCTCCTCGCGGCCGGCCGGGGTGGAGACGGCGAGATCCCAGGGCGTCGAGCGCTCGAGGATCTGGGCCAGGCCCTCGATCACGTCCGATTCGAAGACGTTCGCGATCTGCACATGGCCGTCGCGGTCATAGGCTTCGCGAAAGGCCGCGGGATCGAGCGCCGGATTGAGCCTGAGCACCAAGCCGGACATCGCCGTCAGTCGGCCCCGAACACGCGGGCGAAGATCGTGTCGACGTGCTTGAAGTGGTAGCCGTTGTCGAACAGCGCCTCGAGCTCGGCGTCCGACATGTTGGCCGAGACGAAGGGGTCGGCCTTCAGGAAGTCGATGAACTTCCCCTCGCCGCGCCAGACCTTCATGGCGTTCGACTGCACCGCCGCATAGGCCTCCTCGCGGGAGACGTCCTTCTGGGTCAGGGCCAGCATGACCCGCTGGCTGTGGACCAGGCCGCCGAGGCGGTCGAGGTTGGCCAGCATGTTCTCCGGATAGATCACCAGCCGCTCGACGACACTGGCCAGGCGGCGCAGGGCGAAGTCGAGGTGGATGGAGGCGTCCGGGGCGATGCCCCGCTCGACCGAGGAATGGCTGATGTCACGCTCATGCCAGAGGGCGACGTTCTCCAGCGCCGGCACCACGGCCGAGCGGACCAGGCGGGCCAAGCCCGTCAGGTTCTCGGTCAGGATGGGGTTGCGCTTGTGAGGCATGGCCGAGCTGCCCTTCTGGCCGGGATCGAAGGGCTCTTCGGCCTCCAGCACCTCGGTGCGCTGCAGGTGGCGGATCTCGACGGCCAGGCGCTCGATGCTGCTGGCGACGACGGCCAGGGCCGCGAACCAGGCGGCGTGGCGGTCGCGGGGAATGACCTGGGTCGAGACCGGTTCGACCACCAGGCCAAGCTTTTCGGCGACGTGCTCTTCGACGCGCGGATCGACGTTGGCGAAGGTGCCGACGGCGCCGCTGATGGCGCAGGTGGCGATCTCGAAGCGGGCCATGGCCAGCCGTTCCTTCGCCCGCACGAACTCGGCGTAGTGGCCGGCCAGCTTGAGGCCGAAGGTGGTCGGCTCGGCATGGATGCCGTGGCTGCGGCCGGTGCAGGGGGTGAGCTTGTGCTCCAGCGCCCGGCGCTTGAGGGCGGCCAGCACCAGGTCGACGTCTTCCATCAGCAGGTCGGTGGCCTGCACCATCTGTACCGACAGGCAGGTGTCGAGCACGTCGCTGCTGGTCATGCCCTGGTGCAGGAAGCGGGCCTCGGGCCCCACCACCTCGGCCACATGGGTCAGGAAGGCGATGACGTCGTGCTTGGTGGTGCGCTCGATCTCGTCGATGCGGTCGGCGTCCCAGACCTTGTCCTTGCCGCCGGCCCAGATGGCCTTGGCCGCCTCCTTGGGGATGACCCCGAGTTCAGCCATCGCGTCGGCGGCGTGCGCCTCGATCTCGAACCAGATGCGGTAGCGGGTCTGCGGCGACCAGATGGCCGCCGCCTCGGGGCGTGAATAGCGAGGGATCATGAGCGGGCCGTGTCGCCCCGCTCATGCCCCGAGTCAAGTCGCCGCTTCAGGTGGCGGAGGCCTTCATGTGCTTCACCAGGCCGATGGCGGCCAGGAAGTAGTGGAGCGAGGCCCAGGCGTAGAAGCAGATCGAGATGACGATCCCCTGCCGCGTCGCCAGGGCGCCGGAGTCGTGGCACAGAGTGGCCAGGTCGGCGGCCGAGCCCTTGGGCGCGACGCCGCCGGGGCAGGCCGCCGTGAAGCTGGACGCCGCCTCGCCGCCGCCGAACGAGCCGAACAGCGATTCCAGCACCCCGTGGTGGCCCGGGCTGTTGAAGTTGAACTGCGCCAGATGGTCGATGAGCCAGCCGGTGAACACCGGCCCGCCGCCCAGCGCGATCAGGTTCAGGAAGAAGAACAGCAGCGCCGTCGCCGTCGCCCGGCGGTAGGTCGGCACCGAGTTCTGAACCACCCCAAAGGTCGGGCCGAGGTAGGTGTAGTGGAAGATGCCGGGGATCAGCAGGATCAGCGCCGCCGTCTGCCAGTTGTTCTCCATATAGGCCCAGATGTAGATCGGGGTGGCGATCAGCAGGCCGAAGGCCGGGGTCAGGGCGTACCATTTGGCGCTCTTCTTGCCGGCCCAGTCGGACAGGAAACCGCCGACCAGGGTGCCGATGCCGGCCGAGAAGCCGCCGACCAGGCCGACGATCAGCCCGACGGTGGCCAGGTCCAGGCCGAACTGGCGCACGAAGTAGGGGGGCACGAAGGCGCCGGCCCCGTAGGAGCCGAACGAGGCGATGGTGACGCCCAGCACCATGTGCACGACCGGCCATTTGGTGAACAGCACCTTGGTCACGGCCCACAGCTCGCGGAACTCGTCGCCGAAGGAGAAGGGCGGCTTCACATAGACCGGGGGGGCGACGACGCCCTCCTCGCTCAGCGGCGCCACGGGGATGTCGGAGTGGCCGCGCGGCGGCTCCTTGACCAGCAACTTGAACAGCACCGCCAGGATCAGGCCGGGCAGGCCGACGATGATGAAGGCGATCCGCCAGCTGAACTCCTGGGCCAGCCAGCCGCCGGCGACGGCGCCGAACATGGTGCCGAGCGGAATGCCGAAGCTGTAGATCGACAGGGCCGAGGCTCGCTTCTCGGGCTCGAAATAGTCGCTGATCAGGCTGTGGGCCGGGGGCGAGCAGGCCGCCTCGCCGATGCCGACGCCGAACCGCATCAGGGCCAGCATGAGGAAGTTCTGGGCCAGGCCGCAGAGGGCGGTGAAGCCCGACCAGATGACCAGGCCGACGGTGATGATGGTGACCCGGTTCTTGCGCTCGGCCAGCCGGGCGATCGGGATGCCCAGCAGGGTGTAGAGCAGGGCGAAGTACAGCCCGCCCAGCAGGCCCAGCTGGGTGTCGGTCAGCGACAGGTCGACCTTGATGGCCTGACCGATGGTCGAGATGATCGTCCGGTCGATGAAGTTGAAGGTGTAGGCCGCCAGCAGCATGCCCAGCACCGTGGCCTTGTAGCCACCCGTGTAGATCGGCTTCTCAGGCGCGCCCGCGGTGGCGTCTGCCATGGTGTTTCCTCTTCCCGTTGCCCGCCTGCGCGGATCGTTGTGTTGCCCCAGGCCGGCCGCGCAGGGCCAGCCGTCAAAAATATCAGCTGACCATTTCTTCGCGGATGGTCTTGCGGGCCTGCCAGAACAGCAGGAAGGCGATCACCCCCAGCCCGGTCGACAGGATAAGGGCCCATTTCACACCCTGCGTCGAGGCGCCGGCGCAGGCCTGCATCAGGTCGACAGTGGAGCCCTTCGGGGCGATGCCGCCCGGGCAGGCGGCGCCGAAGTCGCCGAGGTTGAAGGGGGCGAAGGTCATGCCGGCGATGATGTCGCTCATCAGGCCCACGGCGACCGGGCCGAGGCCGAGGCCGACCAGGTTGATGATGAACAGCAGGATGGCGGCGCAGGTGGCGCGCATGTGCGGTTCGACGATGCTCTGGGCGGTGGCGTATACCGGCCCGTACCACAGGGTGCCGAGGATGGCCGGCACGGCCAGGATCAGGACCGCGGCGCCGGCGTCGCCGATCATGATGCCGGTGATGTAGATCGGTATGGTGATCAGCGAGGCGACGGCCGGCACCACCACATAGGCGCGCAGGTCCTTGGCCCCCAGCTTGTCGGCGATGTAGCCGCCGAACCAGGCGCCGAACACGCCAGCGGTGCCGCCGACGGCGCTGAGCGCCAGGCCGAGGAAGCCGCGCACCCCCAGTTCGAAATCGACGTGGACGAAGGGCAGCAGGGAAATGGTCGTCGACATGATGTCCGACAGCCAGGCGGCCAGTTCGACCAGTTGCGGGCCGTGGGTGCGGAAGAAGAAGCTGGCCGTGAACGGGGCGTGGCCATAGCCGATGAAGGCCTTGATGGCGGCGGCGAAGGCGATCAGCCAGAAGGTCTTCTTGGCCATCAGCACGGTCAGCGCCGCGCCGAAGGAGATGGCCGGCGCCGCCGCCCGGGCGGCGAGGTCGGCCTTCAGCTGCTTGCGCGGCTCGGGCAGGGTGAAGAAGGCCAGGATGGCGAACAGAACGCCGGGAGCCCCGGCCACCAGGAAGGCGGCCCGCCAGCCGTAGGCGTCGGCGATCAGCCCGCCCATGGCCAGGCCGATCAGGGTGCCGAGCGGGGTGCCGATGGAATAGAAGGCGATGGCCGAGGCGCGCTTCTCGCGCGGGACGTAGTCGGTGATCAGCGAATGCGACGGCGGCGTGCAGCCGGCTTCCCCGATGCCGACGCCGATGCGCAGCAGCACCATCTGCCAGAAGTTCTGGGCGAAACCGCAGAGCACGGTGAAGGCGCTCCACACCGCCACCGACCCGGCGATGATGGCCGGGCGGTTGGACTTCTCGGCGAAGCGGGCGATCGGGATGCCCAGCACCGTGTAGAAGATGGCGAAGGCGAAGCCGGTCATCATGCCCAGCTGCCAGTCGGCCAGGTGCAGGTCGCGCTTGATGTCCTCGGCCAGGATGTTGACGATCTGGCGGTCGAGGAAATTCAGCGTGTAGATGATCAGCAGCATCCACAGCGCGTAGCGACGATAACCCTTGGTCAATGGCTGCAGCACCGTCGCGACAGGCTGTGAAACGGGAGCCGGGTTGGGCTCGATCGGCGCCGGGCCGGCGGCGTCGGTCATGGGCGTATCCTCAAACGCTTGTTCTAAACTGTTGGGCGCACTAGAGCCCGGATAGGGCACGGCGCCAATACCGTTCCTTCCAAACTGGAGTCGCCGAACATGGAACTGGTGATCGGAACCAAGCGCTGGTCGACCTGGTCGCTGCGGCCGTGGCTGGCGCTGAAGCACACCGGCGCGCCGTTTACCGAAACCCTGATCGCCCTGCGCGAGGTCGAGACCTCCACCGCCGAAATCCGCAAGCATTCGCCCTCCGGCCTGGTGCCGGCCCTGAAGGACGCCGGGGTGGTGATCGTCGATTCGCTGGCCATCTGCGAGTACCTGGCCGAGCGCTTCCCGGGCCTGTGGCCGGCCGATCCGGTCGACCGGGCCCTGGCGCGCGCCGCCGCCAGCGAGATGCACAGCGGCTACGGGGCCCTGCGCCGCGAATGCCCGATGGAACTGGGCCTGCGCACCGTCCAGCCGATGAGCCCGGAGGTGGAGAAGGACGTCCGCCGCATCGTCGCCCTCTGGCTGGGCCTGCTGGACCGCTCCGGCGGGCCGTTCCTGCTCGGTGGCTGGTCCATCGCCGACGCCTTCTTCACGCCGGTCGCCAGCCGGTTCGAAAGCTATGGCCTCGATCTGAAAATCTGCGGCGACGACGGCCGGGCCCAGGCCTATTCGGAGGCCCTGCTGCAGACGCCGGAATACCTGGCCTGGCTGGCCGACGCCTGATCGCAACGACATCAAGGGAGACGAAACGATGACCACCGGTCTGGAACTGCGCTCGAAGATCACCTCGGACGGCAAGCTGGAACTGTCGCTGGAAGAGGTCCAGGTCCCGGAACCGGCGGCGGGACAGGTGGTCATCCGGGTCGAGGGCTCGCCCCTCAACCCCTCCGACCTCGGCCTGCTGACCGGCCCGGCCGATCTGTCGACCCTGGTGGCCGGCGGGACCGCCGAGCGCCCGACCCTGACCGCCAACATTCCCCCGGAGCGCCGGGCGATGGTCGCCGCGCGGCTGGATGAGTCCATGCCGGTCGGCAACGAGGGCGCCGGCACGGTGATCGCGGCCGGAGCGGGGGCGGAAGCCCTGCTCGGCAAGACGGTCGCCGCGCTGGGCGGCTCGATGTACGCCACTCACAAGATCGCGCCCGCCGCCGCCTGCCTGCCGCTGCCCGACGGCGCCACGGCGGCCGACGGCGCCTCCTGCTTCGTCAACCCGCTGACGGCGCTGTCTTTCCCCGAAACCATGCGGATGGAAGGCCACAAGGCGCTGGTCCACACCGCCGCCGCCTCCAACCTCGGCCAGATGCTGGTCAAGATCTGCCAGGCCGATGGTGTTCCGCTGGTCAACATCGTGCGCAGCGCCGAACAGGTAAAGATCCTCAAGGACCTGGGCGCCCAGTACGTCCTCGACAGCACCACGCCCACCTTCAAGGCCGACCTGGTCGATGCCCTGGCCGAGACTGGCGCCACCATCGGCTTCGACGCCCTTGGCGGCGGCCCGATGGCTGGCGACATCCTGGCGGCCATGGAGGTGGCGCTGAACCGCACGGCGACCACCTACAGCCGCTATGGCAGCGCCACCCACAAGCAGGTCTACATCTACGGCGGCCTCGACCTGCGTCCGACCGAGATCGGACGCAACGTCGGCCTGTCCTGGGGCACGGGCGGCTATCTGTTGACCTACTTCCTGCAGAAGGCCGGCCCAGAGGTGATGGGCCGCCTGCGGGCCCGGGTCGCCGCCGAGCTGAAGACCACCTTCGCCAGCCACTACACGGCCGAAATCTCCCTGGCCGAGGCGCTGAACCCCGACACCTTGAAGGCCTACAGCCGCAAGGCGACGGGCGAGAAGTACCTGATCAACCCGGCGAAATAGCCGCGGCGGCTAGAGAGCCGCGTCCCGGAAGCCCTGGATGGCCTTGATGCGCTCCAGGGCCTCCGGGGCCTTCTCGTAGCGTTTGAGCAGGCGCGGGTAGGCCCTGGCCGAGCCGTCGCAGTGGCGCCGGATCGCCGCTTCGATCTCGCGCCGGCGGGCGGCGTCGTAGGGCTCCTCGCCGGCGAAGTGGATGCAGGTCTCGACGTCGTCCTGGAAGCCCTGGATGTCGACGGGCCAGACCTTCGGCAAGCCGGTCGCGGGATCGATGACCGGGCAGACCTGCATGCTGGCGTCACAGGCCGGAAGGGGCGCGTCGGCGGCGGCGTCCTGGAAGGTCAGCAGGGCGGCGGCGGCGAAAAGGGCGAGGATCATCGGTCTGGTCTCCGGAACCGGTGCATCATCGCCTCGGCCGACACGTTTTGCGAGCGCTACATCAGGCCCAGCGACCGGAAGCTGGCCACGCCCTCGCGCCCGACGACCAGATGATCGTGCACCCCGATGCGCAGGGTGCGGCCCGCCTCGACGATCTGGCGGGTCATGTCGATGTCGGCGTGGCTGGGCGTCGGGTCGCCGCTCGGATGGTTGTGAACCAGGATGACGTTGCTGGCCGACAGCTCCAGCGCCCGCCGCATGACCTCGCGGGGATAGACGGGCGCATGGTCGACGGTGCCGTGGTTCTGGATTTCGTCGGCGATCAGCTGGTTCTTCTTGTCGAGGAACAGCACCCGGAACTGCTCGCGGGGCTCATGGGCCAGGGCCAGCTTCACGTAGGCCAGCAGGGCCGTCCAGGAGGAGATCACCGTCCGCTTGACGATCGGCTCGCGGTGCGCGCGCAGAGTGACCTCATGCAGGGCGGACAGGTCCAGCGCCACGGCCGGGCCGATGCCCTTGACCGTGCACAGCTCCTCGACCGAGGCGGCCAGCACCGCCGCCAGACTGCCGAAGCGGGCCAGCAGCGCCTTGGCGCGGGGCTTGACGTCGCCCTGCGGGACCGACCGAAAGAGGAACAACTCGAGCAGTTCGTAGTCGGGCAGGGCGCTCAAGCCCCCCTTGCGGGCCCGCTCGCGCAGGCGGTCGCGGTGGCCGGCGTTGGGGCTGGGCTCCGGCGGCCTGACCGGCTCCGGCCAGAGCAGCGTTCCCGTGGCGATGTCGTCGAAGGACTGGCGCATGGGGAACAATGTTCCGCAATTGTTCCGACTTGGCAAGTCCCGGGTGCGTCCTAGTCGCCGAGGATTTCCGGCTTGAACTGGCCGGTCGGCGAGGCGGTGAAGATCTCGATCGTGCCGTCGTCCTTGACGCCGCAGCTGTGTTCACACTGCGCCGACAGCGACTTGTCGCGGGTCACCGCCGTCCAGCCGTCGCTGAGCACCTTCACCTGCGGCTTGCCCAGGTTCACCATCGGCTCGACGGTGAAGAACATGCCGGGCTTCAGCGCCGGGCCGGTGCCGGGGCGGCCGAAGTGCAGGATGTTGGGCGAGTCGTGGAAGACCCGGCCCAGGCCGTGGCCGCAGAAGTCGCGCACCACCGAGCAGCGCTGGCCCTCGACGTGCTTCTGGATGGCGTGGCCGATGTCGCCCAGGGTCGCGCCCGGCTTGATGGCCGCCAGGCCGAGTTCCAGCCCCTGATAGGTGATGTCCACCAGCCGGCGGGCTCGGGCCGGCACGGCGCCGACGCCGTACATGCGGCTGGTGTCGCCGTGCCAGCCGTCGACGATGACGGTGACGTCGATGTTGACGATATCGCCCTCGCGCAGGGCCCAGTCGCCGGGGATGCCGTGGCAGACCACATGGTTGCGCGAGATGCAGACGGTGTGGCCATAGCCCTTGTAGAACAGGCAGGCGGGCAGGGCGCCGCGCTCGAGGATGAAGTTCCGCGCCAGGTCGTCGAGGTGCGAGGTCAGCACGCCCGGCTTCACGTGCGGGATCAGCATGTCGAGGCACTCGGCGGCCAGCAGGCCGGCCTTGCGCATGCCCGCGAAGCCCTCGGCGTCGTGGATCTTGATCTCGCCGGTGCGGGTCTCGAATTCGATGTCGTCGTCGACGGAATAGGTCATTTGGGCGTCCGGGCCGCGGCGGGGCGCGGCATGTCTGGTCTGGGGCTTTCAGGCCCTATGTCGCAATCCTAGCACGGAACTTCAACGGCTGGCGGCCGGATCGGCCACATAGGGCTTGGGCCCGTCCGAGATGTAGGGCTGCGGGCCGTCGGGCAGGGCCGGGGTCGGCACCACGCCGCGGCGGATGTCGCTGGACAGGGTGAGGGGCGCCCGGCCGTTGCCCAGCCGGGCGCGGTAGACCTGCACGTTGGACATCACGTTCATCACGTAGTTGCGGGTCTCGGCGAACGGAATGCATTCCAGGAATTCCAGCGGATCGGTGTTGGGATCGCGCGGATCGCCGCAGAACTGCACCCACTGGATCGGCCGACCCGGCCCGGCGTTGTAGCCCGCCGCCGCCATCACATAGCTGCCGCCCAGGTTGCTGGTCATCTGGCCGAGGTAGCGCGAGCCGATGCGCATGTTGTAGTCGGCGTCGAACAGGCGCGCGGCGTCGAAGGGCACGCCGATGCGCCGGGCCACGTCGCGGCCGGTCGAGGGGATCACCTGCATCATGCCCCGGGCGTCGGCGTTGCTGCGCACCCGGGGATCGAACTGGCTTTCCTGGCGCACGATGGCCAGCACGAAGGCCGTCTCGGCCCCGCCGTCGACGAAAGGCGGGTTGAGCAGGGGATAGCCGCGCTCATGCAGGATCAGCCCCCGCTGGGCGCCCCGGCGATAGGCGATCAGCGACACCTCCTGTTCGCCGAGGCTCTTCAGGGTGTCGATCAGCACGGCCAGCTCGACCGGCGTCTCGACCGTCTCGCCCAAGTAGAGGCCGAACACCCGCACCAGGTTGCGCTCGCCCGCGGCCGACAGCAGGCGCAGGGCCCGGGCCATCTCGCCGGTCTCGAAATCGGCGACGTCGCCGGCCGTGGGCCTGGGATCGGGGGTGAGGATGAGGGTGGTGCGGCCGGCCTTCTCGGCGGCGAGCTGGCCGTAGAAGGTCGTCGTGTGCTCGGCGCCCTGTTCGTAGAAGGCCCGCGCCCGCGCCATGTCGCCCATCGCCTCGGCCGCCCGGCCGCGCCAGTAGGCGGCCCGCGCCTTGCTGACCGGGCTCTTCACGTTCTGCTCCAGCCGCTGGAAATGCATGTCGGCCAGCCGGGGATCGCGCAGCTTGTTGAGCGCCAGCCAGCCGGCGTAGGATTCGGCCTCCGCAAAGTCGACCGAGCCCGGCCGCAGGGCGTGGTTGCTGATCGCCTGGTAGGCGGCCCGGCCGTCGCGCGACTTCAGCGCGTCGTTCATGCGCAGGCGCATGCCGGTGAAGCCGCCGCCCGACCCCGCCGCGCCGCCGCCGGACACGGCGTTGTAGGGCACTGGGCCCGGCGGCAGCCCGGCGGTGTGAGCCTGCTGCAGGGCGGCCAGGCGGCCTTCCGGGCGCGGCCAGCCGGCGAAGTCGCTCACCGCCCGGCTGAGCTCGGCCTCGCTGAGGGCGCCCGCGCCGATGACATCGATGATCGCCCAGTCGACGATCCGCCGCGCCACACTGTCGTTCAGGTTCGCCTGCAGCGAGCGGGCCGTGGCCAGGTCCTTGCGCCGCACCGCTTCCAGCGCCGACGACAGCGTCTGGGCCGGGGAGGCGGCGTAGGCGTAAGGCACCGGCGCCGGGGGCGTCGCGGCGGCCGGCGCGGCCGGCTCCTGGCCACTGGTCAGGTTCAGCAGGACGGCCATGGTCATCGCCATGGGCAACAGCTGGATCAATTCGGACGCCTCCCGGAAACCCTCAACTGCGATCCGCCCTCCGGCGAGTCGCCGGCTCTCTGGAGCCGATGATTTCCTCAATAACTTCAAATTGGAGCAAGAGTGGGCCGTGCACGAAAAAGTCAGCAGCCCGTCATCGCCCCATCGGAGGGTTGACCGATAAGTTGATATCAACATAAATAGCCGGGTGACCCGCGCCGCCATCACCTTCGAAGACACCCACCACATCCGCGACAGCTGCCTGTGCCTGCATGCCCAGCGCGCCGCCCGGGTGTTGGCGCGCCGCTTCGACGAGGCCCTGCGGCCGGTCGGCCTGACCAACAGCCAGTTCTCGCTTCTCAACGCCCTCAACCGCCCGGGCTCGGCCGGCATCGGCCAGGTCGCCAGCCTGCTGGGCGCCGATCGCACCACCCTGACGGCGGCGCTGAAGCCGCTGGAGCGGGACGGACTGACCCGGACCGAGATCGATCCCGCCGACCACCGCGCCCGCCGCATCGCCCTGACGGCGGCCGGCCACGCCCGGCTCTCCGCCGCCCTGCCGCTGTGGACGGCGCTGCACGCCCGCCTCGAAGCCGAGCTCGAGGCCGAACAACCCGCCCAGCTGCGCCGGGGGCTGAGCGCCCTGGCCGCGCCGGCCCCGCCTGTTTGCGACGCTTCGGAGAATGCCTGACATGGCCAGACTCGTCTTCGGCATGAACCAGTCGCTGGACGGCTACGTCGACCACGACAGCCCGGCGTTCGCCTCCAGCGCGCCCCTCTTTCAGCACTACATCGAGCAGACCCGCGGTCTCGCCGCCAGCCTGTACGGCCGCCGGCTCTATGAGCTGATGCGCTACTGGGACGAGGACGGTCCGGCCTGGGGCGAAGCCGAGCACGCGTTCGCCCAGGCTTGGCGCGGCACGCCCAAGTGGGTCGTCTCGAACACCCTGAAGTCGGTCGGCCCCAACGCCAGGCTGCTGGAGGGCGACCTCGCGACGGCCGTGCGCCAGCTGAAGGACCGGCTGGAGGGCGAGATCGAAGTCGGCGGACCGGTGCTGGCCGGAAGCCTGACCGAGCTTGGCCTGATCGACGAGTACCGCCTCTATGTTCACCCGGTCGTGCTGGGTCAGGGCGCGCCGTTCTTCACCGGCCCCCGGCCGCCGCTGCGCCTGCTGTCCAGCGAGCGGATCGACGGGTCCATCCTTCGGCTGGCCTACGTCCCCGCCTGACACCCACCCCTGCCTGTAACCAAGAGGAGTAGCCCCATGACCATCCAGGTAAGCGCCTACAAGTGGGTGCCCGACTTCGCCCAGGGCTTCGTGCGCGACCTGCGCGTCCGCTGGGCGCTGGAGGAGGCCGGCGTGCCGTACGAGGCTGATCTCATCGACGTCATGAACAAGGGCGCCAGCTACAGCCGCTGGCAGCCCTTCGCCCAGGTCCCCGCCTATCGCGACGGCGAGGTTGAGATGTTCGAATCCGGCGCCATCGTCATCTTCCTGGCCGGCAAGTACGAGGCGCTCAGCCCAACCGACGACGCCGGCCGGGCGCGGGTCATCACCTGGGTGCTGGCGGCGCTGAACTCCATCGAGATCCACACCGCCCAGCTCGGCGCCATCGACCTCTTCCACAAGGGCGAGGCCTGGACCGTCGAGCGCCGGCCGCAGGTGATCAAGGACCTCGAGGCCCGCCTGGCCCAGCTCAGCGAATGGCTGGGCGACAAGGACTATCTTGAGGGCCGCTTCACGGCCGGCGATCTGATGATGGCCACCGTCTTCCGGGAGATCGACCGCACCGAGCTGCTGTCGAAACACCCCAACCTCTGCGCCTACCTCGACCGCTGCACGTCCCGGCCCGCCTTCAAACGGGCGATGGAGGCCCAGCTGCAGCCGTTCCGCGAAAACGAACCCGCCTGACCAGGAGAGACCCGATGAAACAGTTCCTCGCCCTCTACACCGGCTCTCCCGACAACCAGATGGGGCCTGGCGACATGGACCCGGCCGAGATCGGCCGCGGCATGCAGGCCTGGGGCCAGTGGATGGCCGATCACGCCGACAAGGTCGTCGTCGAGGGCGGTCCGGTCGGCAAGACCAAGAAGGCCTCCAGGGCCGGCATCCAGGACATCCGCAACCTCGTCGCCGGCTTCGTCGTCGTCCAGGCCGAGGACCACGCGGCGGCGGCCAGGCTGTTCGAGAACCACCCCCACTTCGCCATCTTCCCGGGCGAGGGCGTCGAGGTGATGGAGTGCCTGCCGATCCCGACGCAGTAGGCCCGTCCGTCCTCAAGCCGTGCTAGATTCTCGGCATGAGGACGATCCGGCTGATGGCCGATTACCAGTGCTGGCCGCTGTGGGACGAGGACGGCAACGTCGATCCCGCCGACCTGCCGCTGTCGGACGCCCTCCGGCGGCGCCTGGTCGCCTGGGCCCAGGCCTTCGAGGCGGGCTTCGACTGGGACGACCCGGCCGCCTCGCCCCCGATGTCGCCCCAGGCCGAGGCCGCCTTCGTCGCCGAGCGCGAGCGGCTGGGCGCGGACCTGCAGGCCGAACTGGGCGAGGCCTGGCGGGTGACCGTCCACAGCCCCTGAGCCGTCATCGCGCCCAGGCCAGCCTGCGGGCGATGGTCACCCGTTCGGGTTCGATGTCGCAGGCATAGACCAGCACCTCGACCCCGGCCTCGGCCGCACCGTCCAGGGCCTTGGCGAACACCGGGTCCAGGTCGTGGCAGGCGGCGAAGGCCTCGCAGTCGGTGCGCTGCACGACGAACAGCACCACCGCCCTGTCGCCCTGCGCGACCATCGCTTCCAGCTCGCGCAGGTGTTTGGCGCTCCTCGCCGCCACGCAGTCCGGAAACTCCGCCAGGGCCCCCTCGCGCCGGAAATGGCAGTTCTTCACCTCCAGCCAGCAGGCCGCCCGGTCGGGCCCCGTCAGCAGGAAATCGATGCGGCTGGCCTGGCCGTATTTCACCTCCGGCCGCACGCTGGCGTAGCCGGCCAGTTCCGCGATGGCCCCCTTGGCCAGGGCCTCGGCGACCAGCCGGTTGGGGTTCATGGTGTTGACGCCCACCAGCCCGCCGTCCGCCTCGACCAGCTGCAGGGTCCAGGGCAGCTTGCGCTTGGGATCGGCCGACCAGGAGAGCCAGACGCCCAGCCCCGGCTCGCGCAACCCCAGCATCGCCCCGGGATTGGGCACATGCGCCGTGACCGCCCTGCCATCGTCCAGCACCACCTCGGCGAGGAAGCGTTTGTAGCGGCGGACCAGTCGGCCGTGGCTTAAGGGTTGAGGCAGGTCCATGCGCGCTCTAGATCGGGTGGCAGCGATGCATTTAGGGAAGGACGCGGCCGATGGCGAGCCAGGAACGGGTGACGGCCGCCGTGCTGATCATCGGCGACGAGATCCTGTCGGGGCGGACCCAGGACACCAATCTCAACGCCATAGCCCGCTATATCGCCCAGTACGGCGTCGACCTGGCCGAGGCCCGGGTGGTGGCCGATGACGAGGCCGACATCGTCGCCGCCGTGAACCAGCTTCGCGAGCGCTACGACTACCTGATCACCACCGGCGGCATCGGCCCGACCCACGACGACATTACCGCCGACTGCGTGGCCAAGGCCTTTGGCGTCGCCCTCTACGAACATCCCGAGATCATCGAGATGATGACCGCCCGCTGGGGCGGCGAGCTGAACGCCGCCCGCCGGCGGATGGCGCGGGTGCCGGAGGGCGGCTCGCTGGTCAAGAACCCGGTCCAGGGCCCGCCGGGCTTCCAGATCGGCAACGTCTTCGTGCTGGCCGGCGTGCCCAGCATCATGCGCGGCATGCTGGAGGACGTCGGGCCCCGCCTGCGCGTCGGCGCCGTCGTGATTTCCCAGACCCTGCGCGTCGAGGGCACGGGGGAGGGGGCCATGGCCGCCCCGCTCGAGGCGGTGGCCAAGGCCCATCCCGACCTGTCGCTGGGCAGCTACCCCTTCTTCTCCCCGGCCGGCTACGGCAGCCAGCTGGTCATCCGCGGGCGCGACCTGGCCCAGGTCGAGGCCGCGCGGCGCGATCTGGAGGCGGCCCTTGCCGCCGATGGCATCGGCAACGTCACCTTCCTTGACAGCGGCGACCGCTGACAGGCACGACGCCACCAACCCCAGCCTTCCTTCAGTGAGTAACAGCATGCGCTTCGCGCTCATCGCCGCCGCGGCAATCCTCTTTGCTTCCCCCGCCCTGGCGCAAGGCGTCGCTCCGCCGGCGCCCGCCGCGCCGGCCGAACAGGCCGCCGCCCAGGACGATGCGGCCAAGCCGGTCTGCAAGAAGGAACGGGTCGCCGGCTCCAACCGGCCGGAAAAGATCTGCAAGACCGCCGCCGAATGGCAGCGCCTGCGCGAAGCCGCCAAGCGCGGCCCCGAAGGCCGCCGCCCTGTCGGCCCGCAGGACAGCAAGGCCGCCGGCCCCGGCGCCTAGTTTGCGGCTGGCAGCAGGCCCTCGAACGCTCTAAGAGGCCTGACGCGGGGACGTGGCGGAATGGTAGACGCAGCGGCCTTAAAAGCCGCAGCCGCAAGGCGTGTGGGTTCGAGTCCCACCGTCCCTACCAGCATCGCCGGGCCTAGCCGCCGGCGCCCTCGATCAGCGCGCGCATGTGCCGGCCGATCCGGTAGCACTCGCAGGCCGCCGCCTCGAGGCCGGCGCGGTCCCGCACGGTGATCGTCCCGCGCGAGTAGCCGATCAGCCCGTCGCTCTTCAACGACGCCGCGACGGCTGAAACCGTGGTCCGCTGGATCGCCAGCATGGCGGACAGGAACTCCTGGGTCAGCGGCAGCCGGTCCAACCCGGTGCGGTCCTGGCATTCCAGGATCCACCACGCCAGGCGCTGGCGCGCCTCGTGGTGGGCGATGCAGGCGATCGTCTGGCGGCATTCGGCGATGGTCAGCTCGATGTGCGACGCCACCGCCCGGCGCATCGCCGGGCTGGCGTCGAAGGCGCGCAGGTAGGCGGCGGCCGGGACCCGGTGGGCCACCAGGTCGATCTGGACGACAGCGCGGGAAAAGATCAGGCCGGCGCCGGCCGCCTCGACGAAACCGACGCCGCCTTCGCGGCCGATCACGCCGGATTCGACGCCCACGCCCGACAGCATCACCGAGATGATCGAAACCAGCCCCGACTCCGGGAAATAGACCCAGTCGACGGCGTCTTCCGGCTCGTAGAGCACAACGCCCGACCGGCGCTCGACGCGGCTCAGGTGCGGCGCCAGGCGCTCGAGATCGGGAGAGGACAGCGACTTCAGCAGGGAATTGATCGTATCCACGTCTCATCCCCAAAGTCGAACGGCGACAGAGTAACCCCCGAACGGGCGCACAGGCTCCGCCCCGGGGGGAAGTTGGCCCGGCGTGGCGGGCTGACACCGCGCCCCGAAGCGGCCTAGGGTCGCTGCCCGGCTTTTTTTCAGGAGACCTCGTCATGCGGCTTTCACGGCGCGATTTCGCGGCAGGCGTGGCGGCCGCCGCCCTGGCGCCCACCCCGCTGCTGGCCCGCCAGGCCACCGCCGGCCTCGACGCGGCGCTGACCGCCTTCCTCGACAAGACCTTCGAGGAAGAGCTGGCCATGGATCCCGAATGGCTGGCCCAGCTGGGCCGCAAGACCGCCAGCGACCGGCTGACCGACCGTTCCGAGGCGGCTCAGAAGGCGCGCCTCGACTGGCGTCGGGCCAGCGTCGCGCAGATGAAGCGCCAGTTCGACCCGGCCAGGCTGGGCGAAGACGCCCGCACCTCCTACGACATGTGGCTGCTGGAACTGGACCGCGCCGAGGAAGCCTGGCGCTGGCGCGATCACGGCTACACCTTCGCCCGGGGCGGCCCGCACACCGGCCTGCCCAACTTCATGATCAACATGCATCCGGTCGACACGGCCGCCGACATGCAGGCCTACATCGCCCGCGTCGCCGCCATCGGCCCGACCCTGGATGTGCAGCTGGAACAGGCCCGGCGCGCCGCCGCCAAGGGCGTGCGCATGCCGCGCTTCGCCTACGACCAGTCGATCCAGGAGGTCGGCCGGGTGACCACCGGCGCCCCCTTCGACGGCGGCCCCGACTCGGCCCTGTTCGCCGACGCCAAGGCAAGGTCGCCGGCCTCAAGGCCAAGGGCGCGATCGACGAGGCCCAGGCCGGCAAGCTGACCGCGGCCGTCGCCGGGGCGATGACCACGAAGATGAAGCCGGCCTACGACCGCCTGGGCGCCTGGCTGACCGCCGACCGCGAACAGTCGGCGGCCGAAGCGAAGGGGGCCGGCGCCCTGCCGGACGGCGCGGCCTACTACAACGCCATGCTGCGGCTGCAGACCACCACCGACCTGACCGCCGACCAGATCCACGAGTTGGGACTGGCCGAAGTCACCCGCATCCGCGCCGAGATGGAGACGCTCAAGGCCAGCATCGGTTTCAAGGGCCGGCTGGAGGACTTCTTCGCCTTCCTGAAGTCGGACGACCGCTTCTATGTGCCCAACGACGACGCCGGTCGCGCCCGCTACCTGACCTTGGCCGAGGGCTATCTGGCGGCCATGAAGGCGCGCCTGCCCGAGCAGTTCGGCCGCCTGCCCAAGTCCGACCTGATCGTCAAACGAGTCGAACCCTACCGCGAGGAGCCGGGCGGCGCGGCCCACTACAACTCCGGCGCCGTCGACGGCTCACGGCCGGGCGTCTTCTACGTCCACCTGTCGGACACCCGCGCCACCCCGCTCTACGAGATCGAGGGCACCGCCTATCACGAGGGCTGGCCGGGCCATCACATGCAGATCTCCCTGGCCCAGGAGATGATCGGCATCCCGGCCTTCCGCACCCAGTACGGTTACGGCGCCTACGTCGAGGGCTGGGGGCTGTACGTCGAGCGGCTGGCCAAGGAGATGGGCTTCTATTCCGACCCCTACAGCGATTTCGGCCGCCTCGGCCGCGAGATCTGGCGGGCCATCCGCCTGGTGGTCGACACCGGCATCCACGCCAAGGGCTGGAGCGAGGCCCAGGCGACGCAATTCTACACCGCCAACTCGCCGCAGCCGGCCGGCAAGATCAAGTCCGAGATTCGCCGCTACTTCGTCAACCCGGGCCAGGCGACCTCCTACAAGGTTGGCATGGTGCGGATCCTGGAGCTTCGCGCCCACGCCCGCAAGGCGCTGGGGACGAAGTACGACCAGCGCGGCTTCCACGACCTCGTGGTCGGGGCAGGCTCGCTGCCGCTGCCGGTGCTGGAGACGCGGGTGAAGCGGTGGGTGGAGCGGGCTTAGGGCCTACCGCTCATCCCGGCCTTCGCCGGGATGAGCGGAGAAGAGGGCGGCTAACCGGCCGCCTTCTTCTCCCGCCGCCGCCTGTGCAGGATATGCTCGGTGTACCCGTTCGGCTGTTCC
>SDZP01000704.1 GCA_004144935.1 Caulobacteraceae bacterium
CGGTGACCGGCATCGGCGACTTCAACAACGACGGGACGACGGACCTCGCCTTCGGCGCGAGCAGCGCCGGCGGATCCGCGGCGGACGGCTACACCTTCACCGGCGGCGCCTACATCCTCTACGGCCTGCCGCCGCCCGCGCCGCCCGTGGTGGCCACGGCCGACGCGGCCGGCGAGACCCTGACCGGCGACACCGGCAACGACATCCTGACCGGCAACGTCGGCAACGACGTGCTCTACGGCCTGGGCGGCGACGACCAGCTGAGCGGCGGGGCGATGGCCGACTACATGTACGGCGGCGCGGGGACCGACACGGTGCGCGGCGGCGACGGCGGGGACAGCATCTTCGGCGGCGACGGCGGCGACGACCTGGACGGCGAGGACGGCAACGACAAGCTGTACGGCGAGGCCGGCGACGACATCATCGTCGGCGCCTCCGGCAACGACTACATGTACGGCGGCGACGACAACGACACCCTGACGGGCAACGCCGGCAACGACATGCTGGATGGCGGGACGGGCGCCGACCGCATGGTCGGGGGCATCGCCAACGACGTCTACATCGTCGACAACCTCGGCGACACGGTGATCGAGCTGGCCGGCGAGGGGACCGACATCATCCGCAACTTCATCAGCTTCACGCTGAGCGACAACGTCGAGGCCATCCAGCTGCAGGGCAGCGGCGACATCGACGGGACCGGCAACGCGCTGGGCAACAACATGCAGGGCAACGCCCGGGCCAACACCCTGATGGGCATGGCCGGGGTCGACAACATCAACGGCGGCGACGGCGACGACATCATCATCGGCGGGGTCAACAACGACCTGCTGCGTGGCGGCGGCGGGGCCGACGTCTTCCGGGTGTTGGAGGAGAGCGTCAACACCGCCGCCCTCGAGATCGACATCATCTACGACTTCTCGGCGCAGGACGGCGACCGGATGGACTTCTCGTTCATCGACGCCGACACCGTAGCGGCCGGCAACCAGGCGTTCGAACTGGTCAGCGCCTTCAACCATTCACGCGGCCAGATGACCCTGACCTACATCAGCGGCCAGACCCTGGTGCGGCTCGACGTCGACGGCGACAACTCGGCCGACTACCAGCTGAAGATCAACGGCGACGTCACCCAGAGCAGCGGCAACTGGTCGCTCTGAGGCGCCCCGCCGGAGCGCCACCCATGGCCAGCTATCCCGCCGTTTTCGAACTGTCGTCGATCAACGGCGTCAACGGCTTTCAGTTCAACGCCCAGTACGGCTTCGGCGATGTCGGCGTTTCGGTCGCCATGCTGGGCGATGTGAACGGCGACGGCGTCGCCGATTTCATCGTCGGCGGGCCGCGCAACAACCTGAACGGCGGGGGGCAGAACGGCTCGGCCTTCATCGTCTTCGGCCGCAACGTCGCCGGGGTCGGGCAGTTTCCGACCGATTTCCAGCTTCAGGACCTGAACGGAACCAACGGCTTCAAGGTCAACGGCCTCAACGCCGGCGACGGCCTGGGCGTTTCGGTCTCCTCGGCGGGCGACGTGAACGGCGACGGCATCGCCGACATCCTGATCGGGGCCAACGGCGCCAACCGGCCCAACACCATGACGCAGTACGGCGGCGCCTATGTGATCTTCGGCAAGACCGTGTCGGTCGACGGCGAATTCAGCGCCGTCTTCAACCTCTCCACCCTGGACGGGACCAACGGCTTCAGCATTCCGGCCCAGTTCAACGGCAGCCAGCTGGGCATCGCCGTGTCCTCGGCGGGGGACATCAACAACGACGGCATCGACGACCTGCTGGTCGGCGGCGGGGCCAGCGGGGCCGGCGCCGGGGCGACCTATGTGATCTTCGGCAAGGACACGGCGACGGCCGGCGACTTCCAGGCCAACTTCAACCTGGCGGGGCTGGACGGGACCAACGGCTTCAAGATCAACGGCGCGGCCGACGGGGAGTTCACCGGCCGGGCGGTGTCGGCGGCCGGCGACATCAATGGCGACGGGGTCGACGACCTGATCATCGGCGCGGGGTCCGCCGATCCGAACGGAGCCTACA
>SDZP01000705.1 GCA_004144935.1 Caulobacteraceae bacterium
GAATACTTCGAGGAGGCCGACCCGCCGCCGGCTGTCCGCGACGCCTGGACCGCCATCGCCGCGCAGGGCGAATGGCGCGAGGTCTATGTGAAGGCCGCCAAGGCCATCGTCTGCGTCGCCCCCTGCGCCGACAGCCGCACGGCCATGCGCCCGGTCGGCCAGCCGGTCGAGTTCATCGCCCTGGACCCGGGTCCCAGCCCGCGCCGCTTCAAGCTGATCCGCAACGTCACGATGGTCCTGCCGGGCCAGACCGTCCGCCTGTTCCCGGCCGGCCAGCCGGCTCGCGCCCTGAAGACCGACGCCGCCGGCATGGTGGAAATCCCCGCCGACGTCGCCGGCGAGGTCATGCTCTCCACCGTCTTCCTCGAAGCCCCCGCCGCCGACGGCAAGTTCCACAGCGTCTTCGCGTCGATCGTGGTCGGCCGCTAGGCGTCGATGTCGGCGCCCTTCATCTCGCGCACGAAGAACCAGCCGATCACCGCCGTCGCCGCCGCCACCACCACCGGGTACCAGAGCCCGGAGTAGATATTCCCTGTCGCCGCGACCATGGCAAAGGCCGTGGTCGGCAGGAAGCCGCCGAACCAGCCGTTACCGACGTGATAGGGCAGGCTCATCGAGGTGTAGCGGATGCGGGCCGGGAACATCTCGACCAGGGCCGCGGCGATCGGCCCGTAGACCATGGTCACCAGCAGCACGAGCGCGAACAGGATCACGACGACGAGCGGCTTGTTGACCAGGGCCGGATCGGCCTTGGCGGGATAGCCCGCCTCGCTCATCACCGCCGCCAGCGCCTTCTCCCAGGCCGCCTTTTCCGCGGCGAAATCGGCCCGGGCCAGGTCTTCGCCCCGGAAGCTGTCGAACCGCTGCTCACCGATGCTGACGAAGGCCAGCGTTCCGGCCGGCTCCTCGACATTGGCGTAAGAGACCCCCGCGCGCGCGAGGTACGACTTGGCCACGTCGCATGACCGGTCGAACACCGTCTTGCCCACGGGGTCGAACTGCACCGAGCAGTCGGCCGGGTCGGCGTGGACGCGGACTGGCGACGAGGCGGTCGCCGCCGCCAGCTGCGGGTTGGCGGCGCTGGTCAGGGCGTGGAACAGCGGGAAATAGAGGATGGCGGCCAGCAGGCAGCCGGCCAGGCGGTGGTCTGGTACAC
>SDZP01000706.1 GCA_004144935.1 Caulobacteraceae bacterium
CCTGGGCGGCGCAGCCCGGCACCTTGTTGGCCTCGATCCGGTCGGCGTCCGGCAGGGGCGCCAGGTCCTTGCCCAGGTCGATGACGTATTCAATCCTCTGCTCCCAGTCCTCGAGTAGGTCGAAATTCTCGATCATCTCGGCCAGGGTTTCGTCGATCGTCGGCAGGGGTTCGCTCATGGCGGACAGGTAAGGCCAGATTTCGTTAAGGACAACCAGCCGGACTGCCCCCAACAATCTGCGCTTGGCCCCAGATGATGAAGTCGCCTGACACGGGAGCCGCCTCGCGCCGGCCATCGGCGAGGAGTAGGATTGTCGGCTGACAACCCATCCTTGCGAATCCCTCCGGACCCTCATTTGACGCCCGACGCTCCCTCCACCCCGGCAAGAAGCCACCGCGCCCGGCGCGCGGTCGCGCTCTGGCATCTGGCGGCGGCCGCGGCGACGGCGGCCCTGGCCGGAGCAGCGCGCTGGCTGCGGCCCGACATGGACTGGGCTATCCTGATCGGCCTGTGGGCCAGCGTCGTTCCGGGTCTGGCAGGCCTGTTCCTGTGGCGTCGCGACGGCTGGGCCGAGCGGGTGCTGGCCATGGGCGGCTGGAGCGTGGCGGCGGTGGCGACCTCGGCCCTGGCCGGCGGCGTGACCGGACCTCTGGCCGGCCTGGTCTTCCTGCCCCTGGCGGCCGGCATCGTCCTGGGCGGTCGGGGGCGTGCAGGGCCGCGATCAGGCCGTGCGCGAACAGGGCCTCGACGTCCACGGCGGGCGGGGGCGCGCCATAGGCGCCCAGGATCTGGCCCGTAGGCCGCAACACCAGGGTCAGCCCGGGCTGGCTGGCCAGCAGGGTCTCGGCGCCGTCGAGGCCGTCTCGGAGCGGGGCGACCGCCTTGTCGCGCGGCGATCCCCACGACAGGCCGACCGCGCTGGTCACCGCCAGTGCGGCCAGGACTGTGGTGCTCGCGCTCAGGAAGACGTCAGCGGCGACAGGCCCGCCCAGAAGGACCGAGATCAGCCCTACCAGAGCCGCCAGCCCAAAGGCCACGGCGCCCGTCTGGGCCAGGACCCGACCGCCCAGGACGATGCCGGCCGCCAGGGGCAGGAAGACCAGGCCGGCCAGAGGTCCGGTCACGCCGCCGGCCAGGGCCGAGGTCGCCACCGCCG
>SDZP01000707.1 GCA_004144935.1 Caulobacteraceae bacterium
GGGGCTGGCGTCGAAGATGCATATGACGGTCCGCAGCGCCGGAGACTTCCCGGCCGACAGCCAGCTGTGGGGCCGTCGCGACACCGGCGACACGGGCGGCTACCACCTGCGCCCGTTCGATCGCCCGATGATCGAAGGCTACTACGGCGCCGATCTGGCGCGCGGGCTGGAGGCGGAGGGACAGGACGGCTTCTACGCCTTCGCCGTCGAGGAACTGGTCCACCTGCTGGGCTCGGACATGCGCAGGCGGCTGGCCCCGGTCGTGGCGACGATGTGGGGCGCCGATCCCTGGGCGCAGGGGGCTTATTCTCACGCCCTACCGGGCCACGCCGGCGACCGCAGGATTCTCAAGGCCCCGGTCGAAAACCGCATCTTCCTGGCCGGCGAAGCGACGGCGGAAGCCTTCTATGGCACGGCCCACGGCGCCTGGATGGAGGGCGAACGGGCGGCTGAGGCGGTGCTCAAGGCGCTGGGCCACGCCCTGCCGTTCGTGGAGGCCTGATGGCGAGGCCTGCGCCGGGTTCGGGTCCGAAACGTCCGGCGACGATGACCGGGGCGCCCCTGCCCGTGCTGGGCTGGCCGCCGGACGAGGACCGGACCCTGGCCATCTTCGAGCGGCTGTCCGCCGTCATGCCGGAGCCGAAGACCGAGCTGACCTGGTCCAGCCCCTTCACCCTGGTGGTCGCCGTCGCCCTGTCGGCCCAGGCCACCGACGTCTCGGTCAACAAGGCCACGGACAAGCTGTTCAAGGTGGCCGGCACGCCCCAGGCCATGCTGGCCCTGGGCGAGGCGGGCCTGATCCCCTTCATCGCCTCGATCGGCCTCTATCGCGGCAAGGCGAGGAACGTCATCGCCCTCAGCCGCATCCTGATCGAACAGTACGGCGGGGAGGTGCCGCTGAACCGCGAGGGTCTGCAGGCCCTGCCCGGCGTCGGGCGCAAGACCGCCAGCGTGGTGCTGAACGAACTGGGGATCGAACACGCCATCGCCGTCGACACCCACGTCTTCCGCGTCTCCCACCGCCTGGGCCTCGCCAACGAAGCCACGCCCGACAAGGTCGAGGCCCAGCTGATGCGGATCGTCCCCGAGGACTACCTGCCCAAGGCCCACCACTGGCTGATCCTGCACGGCCGCTACACCTGCACGGCGAGGAAG
>SDZP01000708.1 GCA_004144935.1 Caulobacteraceae bacterium
TTGTGCCAGGCGGCGGGGCGGCGGCCGGTGAGGACCTCGGCGGTGGCCACGAGGCCACCCTCGAACTGGTAGTAATCGTCGGAGTCCAGCAGGTCGTGCTCGCGATTGTCCTGGTTGTGGACCACGGCGTCGATGTCCGAGAGGCGGGCGGCGAAGCGCTCGCGTTCGGGAATGCCGGCGGCCTGGGCGCCATAGGCGTACTGGCCCCAGTTGAGGAAGGCTTCGGCGAGGTTGGCCTTGCTCTCCCAAGTGCCGGAATCCATCAGGCCCTGGAGGCCCGCGCCATAGGCGCCCGGCTTCGATCCGAAGATGCGATGGCCGGAGCGCAGGGCGGCTTCGGCCTCGCTGGCGCCCGCCTTCATCAGGCCGAGGGCGTCGGTGCGCATGCGGGCGGCGATGGGGTTGTCGTCCTCGGGTTCGTCGAGCGCGCCGATGGCGCGGATGGCGCGATCGAAAAGGGCGATCTGGGCCGGGAAGGCGTCGCGGAAAAAGCCGGAAATGCGCAAGGTGACGTCGACGCGGGGGCGGCCAAGCTTGGCGAGCGGGATGATCTCGTAGCCGGCGATGCGGAGCGAGCCGGGGTCCCAGGTGGGTTTGGCGCCGATGAAGGCCATGGCCTGGGCAATGTCGTCGCCGCCGGTGCGCATGTTGGAGGTGCCCCAGACCGAAAGGGCGAGGGATCGCAGCGGCGTACCGTGGTCCTGGAAATGGCGGAGCAGCAGGTTGTCGGCGGACTTCTTGCCCAGTTCCCAGGCGGTGGGCGTGGGCACGGCGCGGATGTCGACGGAGTAGAAATTGCGGCCGGTCGGCAGCACGTCGAGACGGCCGCGCGAGGGCGCGCCGGAGGGACCGGGTGAAATAAATTTCCCGTCGAGGCCGTCGAGCAAGGCCTTGAGTTCATTGGGGCCGGAAGCGCGCAGGCGGGGGATGATGGTACTGCGAATCGTCTCCAGCACCGCCGCGGTGGCCGGGGATGAAACAGTTTTCACACCATCGACTATCCCCGCGGCGAGGTCTTCGAGCTGGTCCACCATCGAGCCGATGGTGCCACGGGATGGCCGTGTTGATGAATGCGATATGAACGGGGTTTGGGGGCCATCCGAAGCCTCGCGCGCCCCCTCCACCAGCTTCGCTGGTCCCCCTCCCCCGCTTTG
>SDZP01000709.1 GCA_004144935.1 Caulobacteraceae bacterium
CCGCAGGGCGTGATCGTCACCAATGTCTGGGCCAACGGACCGGGCGCGCTGGCGGGCATTCGCGAGGGCGACCTGATCACCGCTGTTGATGGGGCCGAGGTCAATGATCAGGGCGGGCTGAATTTCCGCGTCGGGCTGCACGATCCCAACGACACGGTCGAGGTCGCCATCCTGCGTGACGGCCGGGCCCAGACCCTGAACGCGCGCATCTCGCTGCTGCCGGGCGACCCGGACACCGACAAGGCGACCCTGATCCAGCAGGGCGGCCTCTCGGGCGCCCAAGTGCTGGTGCTGAACCCGGCGCTGGCCGACAGTCTGGGCGGCGATCCCTTCCTGACAGGCGTCATCGTCGGCCGGGTGGACGGCCGCGGCTATGCCCGGCGCGGCGTCGGCCTAATGTCGGGGGATGTGATCCTTTCCATCAACGACCGCCCGGTCGCCGCCGTCAGCCAGCTGGCCAATGTGCCGCGCGGCGCCCAACTGGCGGTCGAGCGGCGGGGGCAGCGGGGCATCCTCGTCGTTCGATAGCTCAGCCCTTCAGCGGCGATCCGATGGACCAGCTGTGTCCAAACGGGTCGCGCAGCTGGCCGTAGCGGTCGCCCCAGAACTGGTCGGCCATGGGCAGGGTGGGGATGGCGCCGGCCAGCAGGGCGCGGCTCCACCATTCGTCGGCGTCGTCGACCTGCAGGTGCAGGGTGACGCCCGTGGGCACGATGTCCTGTTCGCCCGAATATTCGGGAAACTCGTCGTGCAGCATGACGCTGGCGCCGTTGATCAGCAGGTGAGCGTGCATCAGCCGCTCGCCGTCTTCGGCCGGTTTATGGTCCAGAACCTGCGCTCCGAACGCGCGGGTGTAGAACTCCAGCGCCGCCTGGCCGCCGCGGGACGGGATCACCAGATGCGGCGTGACGCCCGAGGTCGGGCCCTGGTTCGGATCGGCCATGTCATTCTCCTCGGCTCCTGCACACAGTAACGCGTGAAAAGCGCGCCGGTAACGCCTATCTCTGGGCGTCCATGACCGACCTGTTCGAAGCCTCCGGCATCCATCCCCCCGACGCCCCGCTGGCCGACCGCCTGCGGCCGCAGACGCTCGACGAGGTCGTCGGGCAGGATCACCTGCTGGGCGAGGGCGGGCCGATCCGACGCATGAT
>SDZP01000710.1 GCA_004144935.1 Caulobacteraceae bacterium
CGGGCAACGTGCTGTTGGCCTTCCGCCCTAAGGGTAAGATGGCGGTAAAATGATCCTGGCCGCCTCTCCCGTCCGCGGGGAGGCGGTCATTCGCTATTGCGGTGGCGCGTCCAAACTTGGAAAAAGGACGGCAAGAAAAGCCAATAAACGCGAGCGCGCCATGCCGACCCTCAGCTATCTGACCACCACCCATTTCGACTTCGGGGCGGTCAATCGCCTGGCCAAGGAGTTGACGGCGAGGGGCATCAAGCGGCCGCTGTTCGTCACAGACAAGGGCGTGCGGGCCGTCGGCCTGCTCGACCGGGTGCTGGAGGCCGCCGGCCCCGACGCCCCAATCGACAACATCTTCGACGAGACGCCCGGCAATCCCACAGAAGCCGCGACGCTCAAGGCCCTGGCCCAATATGAGGCGGCGGGCTGCGACGGCGTGGTCGCCATCGGCGGCGGTTCGCCCATGGATCTCGGCAAGGGCGTGGCCCTGCTGGCCGGCAGTGGCGGTCCGCTGTCCAAGTTCGATCCCGCGGCCGGCGGCGGCCGCAACATCACCAAGGTCGCGCCCCTGATCGCCATCCCAACGACGGCCGGCACCGGTTCTGAGGTGTCGATCGGCGCGGTGATCATCCTGGAGGATGGTCGCAAGGTCGGCTTCGGCGGAAACAAGCTGATCCCGGTGGTCGCGCTTTGCGACCCGGAACTGACGCTTGGCCTGCCGCCGCTGCTCACCGCCGCCACCGGCATGGACGCCATCACCCACTGCATCGAGGCGGTGTTGTCGCCGGTGGTCAATCCGCCCGCCGAGGGCGTCGGCTATGATGGCCTGTGGCGCGGCTGGCGCGCTCTGCGAACGGCCGTAGCCGACGGCTCCAACCGCGAAGCCCGCTGGCAGATGATGATGGCGTCGACCGAAGGGGCCATGGCCTTCGTCAAGGGCCTGGGCGCCGTCCACGCCATGAGCCACTCGGCCGGTCGCCTGCCGGGCAAGCATCTGCACCACGGCACGCTCAACGCCGTCACCCTGCCGGCCGTGTTGCGTTTCAACCATGGCGCCACGGAAGAGAAGTACGAGCGCCTGCGCATGATGATGGGCCTGGCCCCCAGCGCCGACCTGGCCGAGGCCATCGAGGAGATGAACGCCGACATCGGCCTGCC
>SDZP01000711.1 GCA_004144935.1 Caulobacteraceae bacterium
TGGCCAGAGCCTCGGTCATCCGGTCGCGGGCGACGGGATAGCCGTCCCAGGTGTCCGTCCAGTAGCGCGTCTCCGCATCGCCGTTGCCGAACCGCAGTCCCGCCATCACCAGGTCCTGGCCCAGGATGTTCCAGTGCGCCTGCGACCGGGCCAAGCCGTCGTAGAGCCAGTTTTCCTGTTCGAAGCCCAGGAAGGTGCGCGAGGGGTCCAGGCGATCGGGACAGGCGGCGTCGGTGACGACCTGTCCCTTGCCGCCGTTCGGGCCGTCGCTGCAGGCCTGTTTGGACCGATATTGCCGGCCGTCCAGCATGAAGAACTCGGCCAGGTTTCCGTATCGGATGCGGCGATGGATCGGCATCTGAAGTCGGGAATCGAGCCGCGTGCGGCGGATCGGCATGGCTTCATAGAAGGCCTGGTAGCCGGCGGCGCGGCGGCGCAGGAAATCGTTCGGCGCGACGCCGGGCGTCTTGGACCAGATGCCGGAATAGTCGTCCTGAATCTCGTGGTCGTCCCACACCGCCAGACAGGGCGCGGCGGCATGCAGACGCTGAAGGTCGGCGTCGGTGCGGTGCAGGGCGTAGCGGTTGCGATAGCCGGCCAGAGTCGTGGCCTCTTCCAGCCCATAGGGGCGAACGACGTTGGCCGCCTGGGCGCCGGTTCGGCTGTATTCGTAGATATAATCGCCCAGGAACAGGGTCAGGTCCGGCGCCTCGTCGGCCATGTGGCCATAGGCGCTGAAATAGCCCGACTCCCAGTTCGAGCAGGAGGCGACGGCTAAACGCAGCCGGTCGACGGCGGCGTTCGGTGCGGGCGCGGTGCGCGCCAGGCCGACCGGGCTTTGCTGGCCGGCGGCGGTGAAGCGATACCAATAGGGACGGCCGGGGCGCAGGCCCTGAACCTCGACGTGAACGGCATGGGCGGTGGAGGAGTCTGCAGCGACACGGCCCGATGCGGCGATGCGGCCAAAGTCTTCGTCCGTCGCGACCTCCCACACGACCTCGATCGGCGCCGACAGGCCGCCCAGGCCATCGGGCGCGACGGCGGACGTCTCTTCCGCCCATGCCGTTCACGTCGAGGTTCAGGGTCTGCGTCCCGGCCGTCCCTATTGGTATCGCTTCACCGCCGCCGGCCAGCAAAGCCCGGTCGGC
>SDZP01000234.1 GCA_004144935.1 Caulobacteraceae bacterium
GGGCCAAGGCCTTCGGCATGCTGGGGGCCGCCTTCGGCGTCGGCTTCACGCTCGGCCCGGTGCTGGGCGGTTTCCTGGCCGAGATCGACCTGCGGCTGCCCTTCTTCGTCTGCGCCGGCCTGGCCCTGCTCAACTGGCTGTACGGCTTCTTCATCCTCCCGGAATCGCTGCCCAAGGAAAAACGGGTCAAGACACTGGACTGGCGCAGGGCCAACCCGCTCGGCTCCCTGAAGCTGCTGCGCTCGCACAGGGATCTGCTCGGCCTGGCCGCCGTCGGCTTCCTGTTCCAGATGGCCCATGTGGTGCTGCCGGTGATCTTCGTCCTCTACTCCGGCTACCGCTACGGCTGGTCTCCGGCGATGATCGGGTTGAGCATGCTGGCCACCGGCGTTTCCAACATCATCGTCCAGGCCCTGCTGATCGGACCGGTGGTCAAGAGAATCGGCGAGCGTGGGGCCCTGCTGCTGGGCCTGGCGGCCGGGGCCGCGGGGTTCGCCGTGTTCGGTCTGGCCCCCACCGGCTGGCTCTATTTCGTCGGCGTGCCGATCTTCGCCCTGATGGGCTTCACGGGCCCCGGCATGCAGGCGTTGATGACGGCCCGCGTCGCACCGCACGAACAGGGCCAGCTGCAGGGCGCCAATAGCGCCATCATGGGCATCGCCCAGATCATCGCCCCGGCGGTGTTCGGCCTCACCTTCGCTTTCGCGGTCGACCACAACGACACCCTGCATATGCCGGGCCTGCCGATCCTGATCGCCTCGGCCCTGATGCTGTGCAGCTTCCTGATCGCCCTGCAGGTCGCCAAACCGGCCCCGCCGGCGGAACCTCTGCCGGCATGACAGCTTCACTGCCTTGATTGCGCCGAAAACCTGCCCTTTCTAGCGGTCGGGAGCGTCAAGACCCCTGGAGACTCATGCGCGCTTATAAAGTCCTGATCCCGGCCCTAGCCGTCCTTGCCGCCTGCTCGCCGAGCCACGACTCTCAGGCCCAGGGCCTGCCCGAGCCGGCCCGGTCCGTGCCGACCAGCGCCCTGGCCATGAAGCAGTCCTTCGCCCCGGTGGTGAAGAAGGCCGCCCCGGCGGTGGTCAACGTTTCCAGCCGCCGCACCGTGCGCCAGCGGGTCGACCCCTTCTGGGAGCTGTTCAGCGGCGGCGGCATGCCGCAGGGCCGGGTGCAGCAAAGCCTGGGGTCGGGGGCCATCGTTCGCGCCGACGGGGTGATCGTCACCAACAACCACAACATCGAGGGCGCCGACGAGGTCATGGTGCAGCTGGCCGACCGCCGGGAATTCCCGGCCAAGGTGCTGCTGGCCGATCCCCGCGCCGACCTGGCGGTGCTGAAGATCGACGTCGGCAACGAGAAGCTGCCGGTCCTGGCCATCGACACCAGCGAGGACCTGCAGGTCGGCGATCTGGTGCTGGCCATCGGCAACCCGTTCGGGGTCGGCCAGACGGTGACCAACGGCATCGTCTCGGCGACGGCGCGGTCGAACCTCGGCATCACCGACTTCGGCTTCTTCATCCAGACCGACGCGGCCATCAACCCTGGCAACTCCGGCGGGCCGCTGGTCGACATGGACGGCGACCTGATCGGCGTGAACACCGCCATCCTGTCTCGCTCGGGCCAGTCGTCCGGCGTCGGCTTCGCCATTCCGGCCAGCATGGCGCGGCAGATCGTCAGCGCGGCCCTGGGCGGCGAGACGGCGGTCGTGCGGCCCTGGCTGGGCGCGCGGGTGCAGGCGGTGACCTCCAACGTCGCCGGCAGCCTTGGCCTGGAAGCCCCGCGCGGGGTGCTCGTGGCCGACGTCTGGCCGGGGGCGGCCGCCGAGCGCGGCGGCCTACGGCAGGGCGATGTTATCCTGACCATCGGCGGCGAGCCGGTGAATGACGAGGGCGCGGTCACATACTACTTCGGCAACCTGAAGATGGGCCAGACGGCGGCGCTGAAGGTGCTGCGCGACGGCCGCGAGCAATCGCTGACCGTGCGGGCCGAAAAGGCCCCGGGCCGGGCCGACGGCGGACGCACCATCCAGGGCCGCAATCCCCTGCAGGGCGCCTTCGTCGCCGAGCTGACCCCGGCCATGGCCGACGCCAAGGGCATCGATCCCTTTGTCGGGCGCGGGCTGGTGGTGCTGCAGGTGGCGCCCGACGGCCTGGCCGCCCGGGTCGGCCTGCGTCCCGGTGACTTCGTCCGGGCGATCAACGGCAAGCAGGTCCGCACCGAAGCAGACGTCGCCGCCGCCACGTCGCAGAACGCCCGTCGGTGGCAGATCACCATCGAGCGCGGCGGCCAGCTGGTGACCTCGACCATCAGCCTGTAGGTCAGCCGCCTGCGGACTTGATGGCGCGGACCATCAAGTCCGCCGGCGCGAACGCGGCCGCCAGCTGGTGACCTCGACGTTCTCCATTAGCGTCAAAGAAAAAGGGCGGCTGGTGATCCAGCCGCCCTCTTCAATTCTCAACCTGTCTGTTCGACTATTCGTCGTCGCCGAAGGTCTGGACCGGACCGGAGTCCTTGCCCTTTTCCGACGGGTCGCGGTCGACGAATTCGATCACGGCCATCGGGGCGTTGTCGCCGTAGCGGAAGCCGGCCTTCAGGACGCGGATGTAGCCACCCGGACGTTCCTTGTAGCGCGGACCCAGGGTCGCGAAGAGCTTGCCGACCTGTTCGACGTCACGAACGGCGCTGATGGCCTGACGACGGGCGTGCAGGTCGCCGCGCTTGGCGAGCGTCACCAGCTTTTCGACGATCGGACGCAGTTCCTTGGCCTTCGGCAGGGTCGTGACGATCTGCTCGTGCTTGATCAGCGACGCCGACATGTTCGCGAACATGGCGGTGCGGTGGCTGGAAGTGCGGCCCAGTTTGCGGTGCGCGTAACCGTGGCGCATGTCGGTCTCTCCAAAAACGTCCGGCGCCTCTCGGCGGCGGAGGGGTTCTTACTACGGTTTAGATCTGGTCTTCGAACTTCTTCGCCAGATCGTCGATGTTTTCCGGCGGCCAGTTGGGCACGTCCATCCCGAGGTGCAGGTTCATGCCAGAAAGCACTTCCTTGATCTCGTTGAGGGACTTGCGGCCGAAGTTCGGGGTGCGGAGCATCTCGGCTTCGGTCTTCTGGATCAGGTCGCCGATGTAGACGATGTTGTCGTTCTTCAGGCAGTTGGCCGAACGGACCGACAGTTCCAGCTCGTCCACCTTCTTGAGGAGCGCCGGGTTGAAGGGCAGGTCGGGCTTGGCTTCGCCATCCGACTTGGCCTTCGGCTCTTCGAAGGTGATGAAGATCTGCAGTTGGTCCTGGATGATGCGGGCGGCGTAGGCCACCGCGTCCACCGGCGACACGGCGCCGTTGGTTTCGACTTCCAGGATCAGCTTGTCATAGTCCAGCGACTGACCCTGGCGGGTCGGTTCGACGCGGTAGGCGACGCGCTTGACCGGCGAGTAGAGGCTGTCGACGGCGATGAGGCCGATCGGGGCGTCTTCCGGACGGTTGCGGTCAGCCGGCACGTAGCCCTTGCCGTTGTTGACCGTGAACTCCATGCGCACCGAGGCGCCTTCGTCCAGGGTGCAGAGCACATGGTCGCCGTTCAGGATCTCGATGTCCGAGGGGACCTCGATCTGGCTGGCGGTCACGGCGCCGGGGCCGGTGGCCTTCAGCGTCATGCGCTTGGGGCCTTCCGAATGCATGCGGAGGGCCAGCTGCTTGATGTTCAGGACGACGTCGACGACGTCTTCGCGGACGCCTTCCATCGAGCTGAACTCGTGGACCACGCCGTCGATCTGGACGGCGGTGACGGCGGCGCCTTGCAGCGACGAGAGAAGAACGCGGCGCAGCGCGTTGCCGAGCGTCACGCCAAAGCCGCGCTCGAGCGGTTCGGCAACCAGACGCGCCTTGCGGTTAGCGTCGGAACCGGTCTCGATCAGCGGCTTCTCCGGGCGGATCAGCTCGTTCCAATTGCGTTCGATCACGGGCGGGTATCCTCGAAACACGTGTGCCGGCCCCGCGAATCGCGGAGCCGGCGAGTTAATGTCGGTCGCTCGGGTCTTAGACCCGGCGGCGCTTCGGCGGCCGGCAACCGTTGTGCGGGATCGGCGTCACGTCACGAATGGTGGTGATCGTCATGCCGGCGGCCTGCAGGGCGCGCAGGGCCGATTCCCGACCCGAACCCGGACCGGAGACGTTCACTTCCAGGGTGCGCACGCCGTGCTCGGCCGCCTTCTTGCCCGCGTCTTCAGCGGCCATCTGGGCGGCGTACGGGGTCGACTTGCGCGAACCCTTGAAGCCCATCGCGCCGGCGCTGGACCAGGAGATGGTGTTCCCCTGAGCGTCGGTGATGGTGATCATGGTGTTGTTGAACGAGGCGTTCACATGCGCCACGCCCGAGGTGATGTTCTTACGTTCGCGGCGTTTAACGCGAGCCGGTTCCTTGGCCATAAGGGCGCTCTCTTATTTCTTCTTGCCGGCGATCGGCTTGGCCGGACCCTTGCGGGTGCGGGCGTTGGTGTGCGTGCGCTGACCGCGGACCGGAAGGCCCTTGCGGTGACGCAGGCCGCGGTAGCAGGCCAGGTCCATCAGACGCTTGATGTTGACGGCGGTCTCACGACGCAGGTCACCTTCGACGGTGAAGTCCTTGTCGATGGCCTCACGGATCTGCAGGACCTCGGCGTCGCTCAGGGCGTTAACCCGACGCGCATCCTCGATGCCGACCTTGGCGACGATGTCCTTGGCGGACTTCGGACCAATGCCATGAATATACTGCAGCGCGATGACGACGCGCTTGTTGGACGGAATATTGACGCCTGCGATACGGGCCACGTCTGCTCTCTCTTCAGTTGCACCCAAACGGTGCACGCAAAACGAAACGCCACGCCGCCGTGCTCTCGAAAGAGAGCCGGAGAGAGTCGCGCCATTCGCGGAAACGCAGCGTTATAAGCAACGTTTTGTTTCCGTCAATGCCGGAAGCGAATGAATCCGCCCCAGCGTAAAGGTTCAGGCTTCAACCTCGTCCAGAGCAGCCGCGATATCCGCGGCCACGCTGTCCATGGTCCCCATGCCGTTCACTTCGCGAACTTTGCCGCTGTTGCCGTAGTAGGGCAGCAAGGGCGCCGTCTGCTTGTTGTAGGCCGCCAGGCGGGTGACGAAGGTTTCCGGATTGTCGTCCGGTCGCCCCTGTTGTTCGAACCGTCCGGTCACCCGGGCGAGCAGTTCCGGCTCATCCACCAGCAGGCGGACGACCCGGTCGATTTTCTTGCCGCGGCCCGCGAGCATGCGGTCCAGGGCTTCGGCCTGCGCAACCGTGCGAGGGAAGCCGTCGAAGATGGCGCCGCCGGCCGCTTCCGACTCGGGCAGGCGCTCCTCGATCAGCGCGATGACGATCTCATCCGGCACCAGGTCGCCCCGGGCCATGATGTCCTTGACCTGCAGGCCCAGCTCCGACTCGGCCGAGATGGCCGCCCGCAGCATGTCGCCGGTGGACAGCTGGACCATGCCGCGTCCATCCACCAGCTTCTTGGCCTGGGTGCCCTTGCCGCAGCCGGGCGGCCCGAACAGAATCAGGTTCACGCTTAAAGG
>SDZP01000235.1 GCA_004144935.1 Caulobacteraceae bacterium
CGCCTCATAGTCCTCGCGGGTCGCCTGCAGCGGCGTGTGCGGCGCGTTGAAGGCCAGATAGAGGAAGAACGGCCGGCCGGCGAGACGACCATCGCCGAGGCCCTGAAAGCCCAGGGCTATCGCACCCTGCACATCGGCAAATGGCACCTGGGGGAGACTCCGGACCGTCAGCCCAACGCCCAGGGATTCGACGACAGCCTGGCCATCCTGGCCGGGGCCGGCATGTTCCTGAAGCCCAACGATCCGGACGTGGTCAATTCGAAGCAGGACTTCGACCCGATCGACAAGTACCTCTGGCCCAACCTGCCCTATTCGGTGCGCTGGAACGGCTCCAAGCCCTTCGAGCCACGCGGCTATGTCACCGACTACTTCGGCGACGAGGCGGTAAAGGCGATCGACGCCAACGCCGGCCGGCCGTTCTTCCTCTATCTGGCCTTCAACGCGCCGCACACGCCGCTGCAGGCGACCCGCGAGGACTATGAGGCGCTGAGCGACATCCCCGACCACACCACCCGCGTCTACGGGGCGATGATCCGGGCGCTGGACCGCAATGTCGGCAAGGTGCTGGCCGAGCTCGAGCGCCAGGGGCTCAGCGACAACACCATCGTCATCTTCACCAGCGACAACGGCGGGGCCAACTACATCGGCCTGCGGGACATCAACAAACCCTTCCGCGGCTGGAAGGCCACCTTCTTCGAGGGCGGCGTCAACGTGCCCTTCTTCCTGAAGTGGCCCGGCCACGTCGAGCCCGGACAGGTCGCGCCGGCCCGCGCCATGCACATCGACATCTTCGCCACCGCCGCCCATGCCGCCGGGGCGCAGGTCGCCCCGAACGTGGATGGCGTCGACCTGTTGACGCTGGCCTCCGGCAAGGCCGCGCCCCGGCCGCTGTTCTTCCGTTCCGGCCACTACCGGTCGGTGATCGATGCGGACTGGAAGCTGCAGCTGTCGGAGCGGCCAAAAAAGACCTGGCTGTTCAACCTGGCGACCGACCGTACCGAACAAAGGAATCTGGCCGCTTCGGAGCCCGCGCAACTGGCGCGGCTGACCGCCCTGCTGGCCGAACAGGACCGCCGGGCCGGCAAGCCCCTGTGGCCGGCCCTGGTCGAGGCGCCCTTCTTCATCGACCAGCCGCTCAACAAGGAGCGAAATTTGAAAGGCGAGTATGTGATGTGGGCCAACTAGGCCCTATGGCTCGCCCGCCCGTCGGGCCGCTCAGCTGCGACTGAGCGGTCCGACACCGAGGATCGGTCCGGTCGGCGCGCCGGTCGGCGATCCGCCCTTCGGCTCACGGGAAATGGCCAGGGCGGCGCCGGTCGCCTCCACCGGCAGGCTGACGCCCGCCAGCACCGTCGCGCCGCCGGCCTTGATCAGGCCCAGCGAGCGCGGCGCGCCGCCATCGGCCGGGACAACCCACAGCTCCAGCGACCGCGCCTCCTGCTCGGTCAGGCCGATCGGGGTGACGACGATCCGCTCAAGGTCGGTATCCACCGTGATGGCGGCCAGCGCCGGTCCGTCGGCGGCCGCCACCAGGGCGGTCAGCGGCGCGGTCGCGACCACTGGCGGCGGCGTGACCGGGGCCCGTTCGGGAATCACCAGGACGCCGACGGAAATCGTCGCGACGGCGAGCGAGGCGGCCGCGAGGCCGCGCCAGAGGTCGACGCTGTTCCACCAGTCGTGTCTGTCGTGCGCCGCGGCCGACAGGCGGAGCAGGAGCGCCTCCCAGACTTTGGGCGAAGGCCGGACCTCTGGCGCGCCTTCGGCCAGGACGGCGAGACGCAGGGCCCAGGTGTCGACCGCCTCGGCGAAGGCCGGGTCGCTTTCGACCAGGGCCCGAGCCTCGGCCAGGGCGGCGCCGTCGAGGACGCCCAAGGCATATTCGGCGGCGCGCAGGTCCTGCGGATGGGTGGGGGCCTGGGCGCTCATGACTCGAGACAGACCTTCAGGTTCATCAGCCCCTTGCGGATCCAGGTCTTGACCGTGCCAAGCGGCTTTCCGGCCGCCTGGGCCAGATCGCTGTAGGACAGGCCGCCGAAGAAGGCGCGGCGGATCAGCCCGGCGTGGTCGGGATCGAGGCCTTCGAGGCAATTCCTGAGCCGGCGGCTCTCGTCGCTGCGGCCCAGTTGGCTTTCGGCGTCCGGAGCCGGATCGGCCACGTCGATCGCGCCGTCCAGCGGACCGGACTGGCGGACGACCCTGGAGCCCGACGCCCGCAGGCGGTCGATGGCGCGGCTGCGGGCGATGACCACCAGCCAGGTTATCGGACTGGCCTTGACGGCGTCGTAGGAGGCGGCGCGCTTCCAGACCGTCAGGTAGACCTCTTGCAGCACCTCTTCGGCCTCCGCGTCGTCCCGGACGATCTGCAGGCAGACGCCGTAGAGCTTGGCAGAGGTGGAGCGGTAGAGCTCGGCCATCGCGGCCCTGTCGCCGCCCGCCACGCGCCGTAGCGTCCTCTGCAGCCGCTCGCGATCCAGATCTGTCGTCATGCAAGTCCTCGGGAAGCGTCTTCTCGGGTCGCGCATGGGGCCGGCGTCGCTCTGTCCGTGAACGACGCGGCCATGACTCCGCCGGATGACGACTTAACTCATGGTCCGTAGATACGGTTCAGAGCGGGCTTTGGATTTGTCGACGATGTTTTTGGCGGCCGTCCAAATCCGACGCGGTCGGCGCATCGTAGCTTGGGCGGGGAGACGCCGGCACGCGGTTGGCCTTCCCGGCGCGGCGCCCAGGTCGAGTGATGACCGGAGCGCGTCCCAGTTCCAGGCGCCGCGAGGGCGGGACCGGCCCAACGCCCCCTAGACCGGTTGGTCCCGCCCGCTCCCCTCATTCGCCGAAGGCGGTCTCGTCGCTGGCCATCACCATGCCGTCGCGGGCGGGCGGAAAGCGACCGAGGCTCGGCCGCTTTCGGTCGAAGCGATTCATGACATAGCGCTGGCCCGGGTAGCGGTCGCCGATATGGCGCAGGCCGCCCAGGGCGATGGCCGGTCCGTCGCCGCCCCCCATCATCATCATCACGGTGTCGCCGTTCAGGGTCTGATCGAAACTGGGCTGCGCCTCGCCCCGGCTCCACGCCAGCGCGGTGTCGTAGTCGGTCAACGCCCAGCAGGTCAGGCCGACGACCTCCCGCCCGTCCTCGACCGCCAACGCGTAGTGGCCCCGCTGGATGGCCCCGGAGACCGTGGCGATGACCGGTCCGAGGGGCATGCGGTCGAAGGGCGCCCGGGCCGCCAGGAAGGTGACGATGGCGGTAAAGGCGGTGTCCGGCCGACGGGCCCGGATGAAGGTCAGAGCCATGCGAAGTCCTTGAAGATCAACGACATGATCCTGCACGCAAGGCTCCGCTCCGGTCACGAAGTTTATTTTTCGCTAACGCCGCATCCGCGGCCGCCGTGGGACCGTAGCTCAGGCACTCGAAGTGTTGCGACAATCCGTCGCGCCATTTTGGGCGTTTCGGGCGCGGCTCGGGGCTGGGTGAGGACGGCGCCGGCACAAGGCGCCCAGGAGCGTAGACACAGACATGGCGAACATCACAGGCACGGCGGGGAACAACACCCTGACCGACACGTCCGGCGACGACACGATCAACGCGCTGGCCGGCAACGACATCATCACGGTAACCAGCGGCCGTGACACCGTCGACGGCGGGACCGGCACGGACGTCCTGGTCGTGGCCTACGGCGCCTTGACGGCGGGCATCAGCAACAACGGCGAGAGCCAGTTCAACGAGGCCTCCGGCCTGGGCGCCACCAGCGTCACCTTCTCGAACATCGAGCGCTTCAACGTCACCACAGGTTCGGGCGACGACACCATCCGCACCTTCGTGCGCAACAGCTTCTCCGACAGCATCGTCACCTCGGGCGCCGATGTGGTCAGCAGCGGCGCGGGCAACGACCGGGTGGCCGGCGGTGGCGGCAACGACTTCCTGCGCGGCGGGGCGGGCGACGACGTCATCGACGGCGACGGCTCGCTGACCGGCGTGTTCGACGGCAGCGTCCAGACCTTCGTCTTCACCGGCAACGACCGACTGCTCGGCGACGCCGGCAACGACACCCTTTACGGCGGGGCCGGCGACGACACCCTCGAAGGCGGCGCGGACAACGACTACCTCGACGGCGACGCCTACGCCTTCACGGTCCGCGACGGCAGCCTGTTCGGCTCCGGCGTGACGATCACACCGACCAACGTCGACGCCGCCACCGGCACCCATGACGACAACCTGCTCGGCGGCGCCGGTACGGACACCCTGGTCGTGCGCTACGGCCGCGACACCGTCGACGGCGGCGCTGGCCTCGACACCCTGGTCGTCGACTACAGCGCCGCGACCTTCGGCGTCATCAACAACGGCGAATTCCAGTTCAACAGCGCCACCGGCCTAAGCGCCACGAGCGTGCAGTTCGACAACGTCGAACGCTTCGACATCACCACCGGCGCCAGCGACGACAACGTCCGCACCTTCGTGCGCGACAGCTTCGACAACGCCGCCATCGTCTCGGGCGACGACATCATCCGCACCGGCGGCGGCAATGACCGGGCCGGCGGCGGCGACGGCGCGGACGTCATCTACGGCGGCGACGGCAATGACTCGCTGGACGGCGACGGCGCCCTGATCGGCAAGGTCGGCGGCTTCGGCGGCTCGCGCATGACCTGGGTGTTCAGCGGCGACGACATGGTCTTCGGCGAAGGCGGCGACGACACCCTGTTTGGCGGCCTGGGCAGCAACACCCTGGACGGCGGCATCGGCAACGACATCCTCTACGGCGACGCCTATGGCTACACCGCCACCGACGGCAGCGTCCTGGGCGGACCGTCGAGCACCATTTTCGCCACCGACGTCGATCCCAGCGTCGGGACCAACGTCGACACCCTGATCGGCGGCGACGGCGACGACGTCATCTACACCCGCTTCGGCGCCGACATCATCCGAGGCGGCTCCGGGACAGACACCCTGGTCTACGACCGCAGCGGGACCACCACGGGCATGACCGTCGACATCACCAGCCCCGCGGGGACCACCGGCGATGGCGTCACCTTCACCAGCATCGAACAGCTGCAGGCGATCGGCGGCAGCGGCGACGACACCTTCACCGGCGGGGCGGGCAATGACAGCTTCCGCGGCGGCGCGGGCAGCGACGTCATCAATGGCGGCGGCGGCGACGACACCGCCACCACCAACCTGCAGAACGAAGCCGGCGCGGACACCATCAATCTGGGCGAAGGCAATGACACGGTGAACGTCAGCGGCGTCGCCGCCCGGCAGATCCGCGTCACCTTCACCAGCAGTGAGGTCGGCAACGGCAATGCCAACGACTCCAACACCATGCAGGGTCAGGACGGCGGCCTTGCCGTGCGCCTGCAGGCCGAGGACGCCGACGGCAACCTCACCGGCCTGATCACCCGCACCGACGACGAGGGCATCACCTTCATCGACCCCTCGTTCGGGGCCACCTTCGACGTCCGCGACCTGGTCAGCGGCGCGGCCCGCGGCGATCAGTTCCGGGCGGTCATCCTGGGCACCAGCGCCGGGGACGTGATCAACGCCAACGCCACCCCCGACTACATCAACGG
>SDZP01000712.1 GCA_004144935.1 Caulobacteraceae bacterium
CCCGTCAAATGTCCGACCAGACCGCCCAGGAACCGACGATGGAGGAAATCCTGGCCTCTATCCGCCGCATCATCTTCCGAGATGATGCGGCGGATAGAGGCCAGGATTTCCTCCATCGTCGGTTCCTGGGCGGTCTGGTCGGACATTTGACGGGCCTGGGCTGAAGCGGAGCGAATCCGGACTGATGGACCGAGCGTATGCCCAGCCACCGGTTCCTGCAAATAGGTGCGCTGATAAGTCTTACGCTCCGGTTGCCGGAGCGCAAACTCACTTGTTGGCGGTTTTGACTGCTTCTTCCGGCGCCGGTCCGATTCGAGGCGCCAGCACATGGTCGACGGCGGCGATCACCGGCTCCCACGGCACCCAACCGAAGCTGCGGTAGACTTTCCGGTAAGAGGCCTTGGGATCGTACAGGGTCTGGTCCGGGGTCAGCCAGCGGGCCTCCAGCTTGCCGATAGCGGCCAGCACGAAGGCGCCGGCGAGGTACTCGTCGCGCCGGGCGTTGATCAGCGCCAGTTCGGCGTTGCGCAGTTCCTGCTGGGCGTTGAGCACGTCCAGGGTGGTCCGCAGGCCGACCTGGGCCTCCTGGCGCACGCCTTCGAAGGCGATGCGGGCGGCGCGAACCTGTTCCTCGTTGCTGGCCAGGGCGGCGCGGGCGCCGAGCAGCTGGTTCCAGGCCTGGGCGACGTCCTGCTGGGCGGCGCGGCGGGCGCCTTCGATGGCGGCCGCGTCGGCGTTGTTCTGTTCCTGAGCCTGACGGATCGAGGAGGAGATCTGGCCGCCGGTGAACAGCGGAACCGACAGCGACAGCCCGCCGGACACGCCGCGGTCGAAATCGTCAAAAGGGTCGTTGGTCGGCGAGCTCCCCGAAGCGTCGACCTGGCCCCGCAGGCTGATGCTGGGCCGGGTGGCGGCCTTGGCCTGGGCGACCCGGGCGCGGCTGGCCTGCTCGGCATAGTTGGCGGCCAGCAGGCCGGGATTGCTCTCCTCGGCCATCAGGAAGGCGTCGTCGATCGAAGCCGGCAGCAGCTCGGCCAACGACGGTTCGGCCTCCAAGTCGCCGGGGTTCTGGCCGACCACCGAGGCGTAGTTGGCCCGGCTGATGGCCAGCTGGGCGCGGGCGTTGGACTGCTGGGCTTTGGA
>SDZP01000713.1 GCA_004144935.1 Caulobacteraceae bacterium
ACCCCGGCCCCGGGCGGCGGGCGCCAGATAGACGGACAGCTCGGCGCAATAGCGATAGGCGGGCCGCATCCGGAAGGGCACCAGATAGGCGTAGCCGACGACCCGACCCTCGATTTCGGCCGTCAGCCACGGCAGTCCAAGCTGAAGCACGGCGTCGAGACGCGCCGCCATTTCGGCCACGTCGGGCGGGTCCAGCTCGAACGTCGCCGTGCCGTGCAGGACCTCCTCCGCATAGATGGCGGTGATGGCGGGCAGGTCGGCGTGAGCGGTGTCGCGGAGCGTGGGGCTCATTGTGTTCATTCGTCAGGGTTGGTCAGTGACAAAACGTTGGTCATCTTGATAGCTTGGCGTCTGCATCTGGAAGGGGAGCATGCCATGAAGCCGATCCATCTCATTCTGGCCGCGGCGATGGCCGTTTCCTTGCCGTCCGCGGCCGACGCCCAGTCCAAGCCCGGCGCCGGGGGGCGGCCGACCATCGACCTGAAGGTCTGCAACCGCAGCGGCCGAAGCGCGACCGTGGCGGTGTCGTACGTCCAGCCCGGCGAGAGCACCTTCATCAACCGCGGCTGGTACGACGTGGCCGACGGCGCCTGCCGCGATCTGGTGACGACTGACAACGCCAACTTCTACTTCTACGCCGACGCCACCGACGGCTCCGGCCGGTACTGGAAGGGCAGCCACACGCTGTGCGTCGAGTACCCGGGGCCCTACACCTTCTACTCCACCGGCGGGTCCGAGTGCGCCTCCGGTCAGGATACGCGCGACTTCACGGCCTTCCGCGCCGAGGAGCCGGGCACCTGGACCTGGACGCTGGATCCCTAGGACCGATGAGGCGGGAGCGGGTCAGGCCCGCTCCCAGCCCTTCTGGATCGACCAGATCGCGAAGGCGTAAACGATGGCGATGTCCTTCAGATAGTCGAACCGGCCCGATGAGCTGAAGTGGCCGGCGCTCATGTTGATCTTGAGCAGGACCGGCTTGCCCGAGGTCGTGGCCGGACGCAGCTTGGCCACCCATTTCTCGGGTTCCCAATAGGTGACGCGCGGGTCCGACAGGCCGCCGGTCGCCAGCACCGCCGGATAGGCCTTGGGCTCGACCTGATCATAGGGGCTGTAGCTGAGCATGTAGTCGTAGGCGGCCGGGTC
>SDZP01000714.1 GCA_004144935.1 Caulobacteraceae bacterium
TGGGCCGTCAGATCGACAAGCTGTTCGGCGTCACTCGCGTCAACGCCGCCGGCTTTCATCCCGAGGTCGCGGCATGACCAAGGTACAAACGGCCGTCGCCGCCGATCCGAACAAGGTCGTTGTCTTCGACACCACCCTGCGCGACGGGGAACAGGCGCCCGGTTTCTCCATGGGACCGGACGAGAAGGTCCGCATGGCCCGCGTTCTGGCGGACATGAAGGTCGATGTGGTCGAGGCCGGCTTCGCCGCCGCCTCCCCCGGGGACGAGGAGTGCGTTCGCCGCGTGGTCGGCGAGGTCGAAGGCCCCGTCTTTTGCTCACTGGCCCGCTCGAACGAGGCGGATATCGACGCCGCGTATCGCGCCCTGTCCGGCACCGGGGAGCGCCGCATCCACATCTTCCTGGGCACCAGCCCGATCCACCGCTCGGCCAAGCTGAAGATGTCCAAGGCAGAGGTGTTGGCCGCCGCCGTCCGCTCCGTCGCCTACGCCCGCACCCGCTTCGAGGATGTGGAGTTCAGCCCCGAGGACGCCATCCGCACAGAACCGGAATTCCTGGCCGAGGTGTGCGAAGCCGCCGCCGCCGCGGGCGCGACCACCCTGAACATTCCCGACACCGTCGGCTATTCCACGCCGGGCGAGATCGGCGACATCTTCCGCAATCTGATCGCCAGCGTGCGCGCCCGCTTCCCGCAGGTCGTCTTCTCGGCGCACTGCCATGACGATCTGGGCATGGCCGTCGCCAACTCGCTGGCGGCAGTCGAGGCGGGGGCGCGGCAGATCGAGGGCGCCATCAACGGCATCGGCGAGCGGGCCGGCAACGCCTCGATCGAGGAAATGGTCATGGCCATCCGCACCCGGTCGGACCGCTACGGCCTGCACACGGGCGTCGACGCCACCCATCTGGTTCGCGCCAGCCGCCTGCTGAGCGAGATCACCCAAACCCCCGTGGTGCGCAACAAGGCCATCGTCGGCCTGAACGCCTTCGCCCACGAGGCCGGCATCCACCAGCACGGCATGATGGCTGACCCCTCGACCTACGAGATCATGCGCCCGCAGGACGTCGGCTTCGAGGGCACCTGGTTCGTGCTGGGCAAGCACTCAGGCCGCCACGCCGTCGCCAAGCGCGCCGAGGCCTTGGGCC
>SDZP01000236.1 GCA_004144935.1 Caulobacteraceae bacterium
GAACTCGCCGCCAAGGAAGCTGCGGCGGCCAGGCAGGCCGAAGCCCGCGCCAAGGCCTCCGAGGCCCGGGCGGCAGCCGCCAAGGCCAAGGCTGACAAGGCCGCGGCCCCCGCCGCGCCGCAGTAGACCGCCAACCCACCCCGGCGAAAGACCGGGGTGGGCGAGGCCGTTCTTAAAAGAAACCCCCTTGTTTTCCTCCGGGGGAAGGCACAATTTGACGGTCATGGGCCGAACCGCCGATTATTCCCGCCAAAGCTGCCCGATCGCCGCCACCCTGGAGGTCGTCGGTGATCCCTGGACCCTGCTGATCCTTCGCGACGCCTTCAACGGCACCCGGCGCTTCGAGCAGTGGCAGGAGCGGCTGGGCGTCGCCCGCAATGTCCTGGCCTCCCGGCTCAAGGTGCTGGTCGCCCACGGTGTCCTCGAGACACGCCAGTACAGCGAACGCCCGCCGCGGCAGGAGTATCTGCTGACCCCCAAGGGCCGCGACCTGCGCCCGGTGCTGCTGACTCTCTACGACTGGGGCGAACGGCATGTGTACGGCGAGGGCCGCGGGCCCAACCACATGACCCACAACGGTCACCGCTTCCGGCCCAAGCTGGTCTGCGCCACCTGCGACGAGGCGGTCGGCGACCGCGAGCTGCGTCGCGTCGACCAGGACACCGCCACCCCGACCGTCGGCCAGGCCATGGCCCAGGCGGCCGGCTGAACTGGGCTCCGCCCCGCTTGATTCTTGTCGCCCTGGCGGCGTCGCTGGTCAGTTATCCGGCCTTGGCGGCGGACTGCTGGTTCGAGAACGGCGCCGTGGTGGCGCCGGCCAGCGTGGCCGGCATCGCCGGCGACTACCTGCTGGATCCCAGCGCCCCGACCACCCTGATCCATGAGACCCGGGCCCAGGGCGAGGGCATCACCACTCCCGACCTGATCGCGCCGGTCCGTATCGCCGGCCTCAGCCTCGCCGCCCTGCCGGTCAAGGTCGTCGACCTTGATTCCCGCTCGCCCGGCTTCGACACCCCCATCGCCGGGGTGATCGGGGCGGACGCCCTGGCCGGCCAGGTCATCGACCTGGACTTCGCCCCCTGCCGCGTCCGCATCCATGGTCCTGGTCGCCGACGCCTGAAGGGCAGGGTGATCCCGCTGAAGCTGGTGGGGGGCGTGCCGAGCGTCGCCGCCGCCGTCTCGGACGGTCAATCGGCCAGGGCTGGGCTGTTCGCGGTTGATTGGGGTTCGGCCGGACAGGTTCGCCTCAGCGACCGGCTGGCCGCTTTCCGGCCGACGCGAGAGGGCTACGATCCGCTGGCGCGCAACACCGCCGCCGGCCGACTGCGAGCCTTCTCCTTCCAGGGTGAACTGAGCGAGGAAGCGCCCTCCGGTCTGCTCACCGGTCTGGACCCTGCGTTGTCCGGCTCCATCGGGACAGGGGAGTGGGCACGCTGGAAGGTTCGGCTCGACCTGTCGAGCAACTGGCTGACGCTGTCGCACCGTTAGAGCGGCGGCAGTCCGATATCTCCCAATCGTCCATTCGCGGCGATGAGCGGACCTATGGAGCCAAAAACCCTAGGCCGCGTCCGCGTCGATCGGCGGGGTCGCCGCTTCGCCTCCGAGGTCCGCCGCCCAGGCCAGGGCCTCGTACAGGGCCATCGCCTGGATGGGCTTGGAGACGTGGGTGTCCATGCCGGCCGCCAGGTACTGGGCGACATGGTGGGACATGGCGTTGGCGGTCAGGGCGATGATCGGCGTGCGGCGGCGACCGCTGGCTGCCTCGGCGTCGCGGATGGCGCGGGTCGCGGCGATGCCGTCGAGAACCGGCATCTGGATATCCATCAGGATCACGTCCCAGTCGCCGTCGGCCCAGGCGTCGACCGCCGCCTGTCCGTCGCCGACGATGGTCGGGGCGACGCCGAACTGTTCGAGCAGGGTGGCCAGGACGATCTGGTTGACCCGGTTGTCCTCCGCCGCCAGCACTCGCAGGCTGAGGGCCTCGGCCCCGGCGTCGTCGCGGGCGTCATGCTGGGCGCCGACCTCGTCGCCGAGCCGCTCCAGCGGCAGGCTGAGGGTGAAGGTCGAGCCGACCCCGGCGTGGCTGGTTACGGCGATCTCGCCCCCCATCAGCAGGGCCAGTTCCTGACAGATCGACAGGCCCAGGCCCGTCCCGCCGAAGCGGCGGGTGGTCGAGGAGTCCAGCTGGTCGAAGCGGCCGAACAGCTTGTCGATATTGTCCGGGGTGATGCCGACGCCGGTGTCGACGACCTTGATGGTCAGGCGGCCGTCGTCATAGGCCGCCTCGATGCGAACGCCGCCGTCCTCGGTGAACTTCACGGCGTTGGAGACGAGGTTGTAGAGGATCTGCCGCAGCCGCGTCGGGTCGCCGCGGTAGCGGGCGGCGGCCATGCCGAGGTCCAGCTCAAGGGCCACGCCCTTGGACCGGGCCAGGTCGCCGAACGCGGCGGTGGCGGTGCTGGCGACGTCGGTCAGTTCGAACGGAATGCATTCGATCTCGAGCTTGCCGGCCTCGATCTTCGACAGGTCGAGGACGTCGTTGAGGATGGCCAGCAGGGCCTCCCCCGATTGCCGGATGATCCCCAGCCGCTCGCGCTGGGGGGCGTCCAGGTTCTGGGAGGCCATAGCCTGGGCCATGCCCAGCACGCCGTTCAGCGGCGTGCGGATCTCGTGGCTCATGGTGGCCAGGAAGGCGCTCTTGGCGGTGTTGGCGGCGTCGGCCTGCAGCCGCGCGGCCTTCAGGCGGCGGCTGCTGCGGGCCAGCAGGATGACGGCAATGCCGGCGCCCAGGGTCAGCAGGACGCCGAGCAGGATCATCCAGCCCTGGGCCCTGACGGCGGCGGCCTTGAGCTGGGTTTCCTTGCGGGCGCTGATCAGCTGCGTCTCCAGCGAGCCGGTGATCTGGCGCACGCCGCCATAGATATCCTGCGCCGTCTGCGAGCGTTGCTGGCGCTGATAGTTGCGAAACTTCGCATAGGCGGCGGCGCCGTCGCCCCGGGCCAGCAGGATCTCGGCCTCGATCTCCGGAATCCGCTTGAACGCCGTCGCGTCAAAGCGTTTGGCCGCCTCGATGCTGCGAAGGGTCGCCAGATCTTCGGCCGCCCGCGCCGGCTGGCCCATGCGGGCGTTGGCGATGGCCCGCATCGGCAGCAGCCGGGGCGCCAGCAAGCCGGTGCTCTCGACGGGCTGGGTCAGGCTATCGGTGCAGGCCAGCACCTCGGCGGGACTGGCGAAGGCCTCGGCGAACATACCGCAGAGGTAGACATCCCAGGCCTTGAGGTTGCTAAGGCCCGAACTGACCGTCAGCTGGTGGTGCACGGTCACCAGCTTGCGGGCCTGATCCTCGTCGCCGAGCCGGATGGCGAGGTCGCCCAGATTGTAGACCGCGTCGAAATCGGGACGCGGATAGCTGGCGTCGGCGAATTCGAACTGCGAGCGCTGGAAGGCCCGGGCGCTGCCGTCGAGGTCGTTGAGCCCGATCAGGGCGATCCCGATCATCTCCCAGATTTCGGAATGCGCCGCCTTGGCGTCGATGTCCGCCTCGTCGATCAGCAGTTCGGTTTCATAGAGCAGCTTCAGGGCCGCTCCGGTCTGCTGGCGGCTGACCAGCACGCCGGCCCAGAGGGTCTGGGCGTGCGCCCGCACGAACCAGTCGTCGGCTCGGTTCCTGAGCGCCTGCAGGTCGCCCACGGCCGAGGCGTCGCCCTGGTTCATGCGGCCGGCGACCTTGTTGAGCGCCGAAATGGCCGCGTAGCGGTCGTCCCGCAGCGCCCTGGCCGAAACGCCCAGGGCGTCGTTGTAGCGGTTGAAGAGCTCGAATTCGGTCTGGTTGCGGAACACCGTGGCCACATAGTTCAGCCGCTGCAGGGATGGGTGATCCCTTGCCAGGATGGCGGCGTCGCCGAACCGGCGCAGGTCGGCGAAGCTGGCCGCCTCAGCCCGGCCTTCGATGGCCGTCGCCAGCTGGGCCGGGCTCATCGCCTGGCGCGCCACGGCAGGCGAGAGGGCCATCAGCAGCGCCGCGATCATTCCGCAGATGATGGCTCGCATGGGTTCCTCGAGGTCGAACCTCCACCCTGCGGGCCAATGCATTGAAATTCCGTGTTGCTCCCGTCGGGCGTGACGCTCGGCCGCACCGCTGTTCGGGCGCCCCATGGAAAAAGGGCCCGGATCGCTCCGGGCCCTTCGTCATTGTCGGTGGCGGTGAGCCTAGTGGCTCTCGTTCCGCCAGACCCGGCGGTAGCTCATGTAGAGCAGGCCGCTGAACAGGATCAGGTAGATCATCACGGCCAGGCCCATCTGGTTGCGCTCTTCCAGCTTGGGCTCGGCGGCCCACATCAGGAACGCGGCCACGTCGACGGCCTGCTGGTGCGCCGTCGACTTCGTGCCGTCGTCGAAGGTCACCTTGCCGTCAGCCAGCTGCGGCGGCATGGCCACGAAGCCGCCGGGAGGGGCGTGGTGCTTGTCGCCGGTCCAGCCGGCCGAGACGTCGCCCGGGAAGTAGGCGTTGTAGTGCTGGCCGGTCGGAACGGTCAGGCCCTTGGGCGGGGCCTCGAAGCCGGTCAGGAAGGCCGCCAGGTATTCCGGACCGCCTTCGCGACCCTTGGCGATCACCGACAGGTCCGGCGGCAGGGCGCCGCCGTTGCCGGCCCGGGCCGCGTAGTCGTTCTTGTAGGGCCGGGGGAACTTGTCGGCCGGAACGGCGGGACGGGTGATCTCGTCGCCGGTCTCGGTGTCGATGTCCGGCACCTGGATGTCGGTGGCCAGCGCCTTCACATAGGGGTTATCGTTCGGGTTGCCGTACTTCGCGTCATAGAAGGGGCCGCCCTTGTCGCCGAGGTTGCGGAACGACAGCAACTTCATCGAGTGGCAGGCCGAGCAGACCTCGCGGTAGACCTTGTAGCCGCGTTGCAGCTGGGCCTTGTCGAATTTCCCGAAGGGACCTTCGAAGCTGTAGGCGATGTCGTGCGGTTCCTTGGCCTTGCCGGACGCTAGGGCGGGGCTAGCCGCCACCAGCGTCGTCAGAGCCGCCGCGATCAGGGTGAGTTTGCGCAGCATCTGAGGCTCAGCCCTTCTTTTCGGCATCGGCCGTGGCGCCCGCGGGCGTCGTGGCGGGGTGGGACAACGCCGGTGAGGCGATGGTTTCGGGCGTCGGCAGCGGAGTCTCGATGAGACCCAGCAGCGGCATGATCACCACGAAGTAGGCGAAGTAGTAGAGGGTGGCGAGGCGCGAGAGCCAGACCCAGCTGTTGAGATCGCTCTCCAGGATCTTGATGGTCTCGAGGCCCGGGATCACCTGGTCGTCCGGCAGCTTGGCGCCGCAGAAGCCCAGGATGATGCAGACCGCCACCAGGATGATGAAGTACAGCTTGGCCATCGGCCGGTAGCGCATCGAGCGCACCTTGGAGGTGTCCAGCCAGGGCAGGGCGAACAGCACGCCGATGGCGCCGAACATGGCCAGCACGCCCATCACCTTGTCCGGCACGGCGCGCAGGATGGCGTAGAAGGGCAGGAAGTACCATTCGGGCACGATGTGCGCCGGGGTCAC
>SDZP01000715.1 GCA_004144935.1 Caulobacteraceae bacterium
CTGACCATGGACAAGGACGAGGGCTCGGCGAAGATCGTCAAGTCGGTCGTCAACCTGGGCCGCGACCTGTCACTCGAGGTCGTCGCCGAGGGCGTGGAGAACGCGGGCCTCGCCAAGCTTCTGCTCGACGCCCAGTGCCACTACGGCCAAGGCTTCGGCTACGCCCAAGCCCTGCCCGCGCAGGAGGCCGAGGTCTATCTGAACGAGTCCCTCGCCGATGGTTCGGCGCCGATCAAGGCGCGCTCGGCTTGAGCAGGGCCATGCCGCCCGTCTGGGTGCGCATTCTGGCCCTCGCCGTTGCTCTCGCTCTGATGGGTTGGGGTGTCTGGGACAGACTGGCGGCCGCAGGACCCGCCCCTATCGAGCGCGCATTGCGCGAAAGTGATCCGACCATCGCGGATGCGGTCATCCATCTTACGGAAGGGCCATACTTCGTGGATGCTGATGGGTACAAGCGACCGCGCAATACCCTGTGGTGCGGACGTATCGAGGGGCGGGCTGAGGGCAGGGTGGCCGTTCTCACGCACCACTCTCGTCGCCGCACCACTGTCAGCATTCGCGAGATTGCCTTCGCCGCGTCGCCTTCACCGACGGACAGCGGACGCTGGCTCCTGTCAAAATGCGAAGGCGCCGGGGGCTAGGCCCGCCCGGCCTGCCCTGACAGCTGCGCCGGATCGACGCCCAGCGTCGCCACGGCCCTGGCCCATTTGGCGTCATAGTCGGTGTCGAAGATCAGGCCCGGGTCGGCGTCAGCGGTCAGCCAGACGTTCTCGCCCAGCTCATCCTCCAGCTGCCCGTCGCCCCAGCCCGCATAGCCGAGCAGCAGGATCGACTGTCTCGGTCCCTTGAGGGGATCGACCATGGCGGCCAGCGCCTCGCGCGTGCCGGTCATGGCCAGTCCCTCGCCGAAGAGCATGGAGGCATCCTCGATCATCCAGTCGGCGGTGTGCAGGACGAAGCCGCGCTCGCGCTCGACCGGGCCGCCCACCAGCACCTTGCGGGTCGAGGCGGAGTCCGGCGCGGGCGTGTCCAGCTTGCTCAGCACCGCCTTCAGGTCCACGCCGGGCGCGGGACGGTCCAGCCGCAGGCCCATCGCATGGTCCGGGCCGTGGGCGCAGACCAGGCTCACCGCGTGTTCG
>SDZP01000237.1 GCA_004144935.1 Caulobacteraceae bacterium
GGTGCTGGGCGACGAGCGGACGGTGGAGCGGGCCTATCTGGCCGGCGAGCTGGCGCATCGGCGGGCGTAGGTCCACTCAGGCTCGCCTATGACGACAAACCGGAGGTGGCTGCGGGCTCCGCAAATTCAGGCCCCGAACATATCGCATGCGGTGGAGTCCGTGTGGATTCCCGCATTCGCGAGGATGGGCGGCGATAATATCGTGCTCAAGAGACCATGACCCGCAGGGTTATCAGTAAACCTCCGCTAACCATCTCGCATGCTCAAACGCGGTTTACGGCCCTTTACTGTGATTTTTGAGCATATCCTAAGTCCCGACCCGTAACCCTGTCGGCCAGTTCAGGGGAGTCCGCGACGCGGCCCCCCAAGGGTCATGCGGGGACGTCAGAATGCGTGTCGCCACTATAGTCAGCCTGGGGGCTTCGGCCCTGCTGGGCGTCGGAGCGCTGGTCGTCGCCAAGACCTGGCTGCCCGACGGATCCGGCCAGGGCAAGGCGGTGGCCTCCGCGCCGGTCACCAACCTGGTGCCGGTCGTCGCCGCCAAGGCCGACATCCCGTTCGGGGTGAAGCTGGCGGCCAAGGACCTGATGATCCTGAAGCTGCCCAGGGACGCGGTGCCGGACGGGACCTATGCCACCATCGAGGCCGTCACCGGCCTGGACAACGGCGGGCCGGTCACCCTGGCCCGCTTCTCCGCCCGCGAACCCATGCTGCCGGCCAAGCTGTCGGGCGGCGGGGTCAAGGCCAATGTCGCCGCCGTCATCGGCGAGGGCATGCGCGCCTACACCATCAAGGTCACCGACGTCTCCGGCGGCGGCGGCCATGTGACGCCGGGCGACCGGGTCGACGTGCTGGTGGCCATGGAGCCGGCCGAGGACGTCAAGATCGAGGGCGTCAGCGGCAAGGGCGCGGTCAGCGGCGCGGTTCTGCAGAACGTCAAGGTGCTGGGCATGGACCTGATCGCCGACCCGGCCAACGTCGACAAGTTCATTCCCAAGACCGCCACCCTCGAGGTCAACCTGGAGGACGCCGCCAAGCTGGCCGTCGCCGCCCAGGTCGGCGAGCTGTCCCTGGCCCTGCGCCGCACCGGCTCGGTCGAGCTGGCCGAGGCCGCCCCGGTCCGCACCCTGACCTGGACCTCCAAGGGCCTGGTCCCCAGAGCCGACGGCGGCGTCAAACCGGTCCGCCGCGCCGCCGGCCCCCGTCGTCCCGCCGCGCCCCGCGCGCCAGAACAACACACCCTGACCGTGGTCCAGGGCTCCGTCCGGACGACCGTCCAGGTGCCCAACGATCGCCTGGGAGGCTACTGAAATGCGCGCCCTGTTCCTGACCGCCGGCGCCTGCCTGGCGTTGGTTTCGGCTCCGGCCTTCGCCCAGGCCAGGCAGGGGGCGGCCGCCGTCGCCCCCAACCTGTCGGCCAGCGTGCTGCCCGACGTCGATTTCCCGACCTTCACAGCCGACGCGGCCCCCAGCCGCTCGATCACCGTCGCCAAGGACAAGTCGACCGCCTTCCGCCTGAGCGGCTCGGCCGGCCAGATCGTCATCGCCCAGCCCGACATCGCCGAGATCGTCGCCAATACCGACCGCAGCCTCTACATCCGCGGCAAGACCCTCGGCGCGACCAACATCCTGGTCTACGACAACAGCAAGCGGCTGGTCGAAGTCATCGACGTCAAGGTCGGCCACGACCTCAGCGGTATCCAGTCGGACATGAGCGCCGCTCTGCCCGGCGAGCCGATCAAGGTCAGCAACCTGGCCGGCGGGCTGATGCTGAGCGGCCAGGTGTCGACCAGCTCGGTGGCCGCCCGCGCCAAGACCATCGCCGAACGCTACGCTCCGGGCGGCGTCAGCTCGACCCTGACCGTCGAGGCGGCGCAGCAGGTGATGCTGGAGGTCCGCATCCTGGAGGCCAGCCGCGACAGCCTGAAGGACTTCGGCGTCAACCTGAGCGTCGCCAACAACAGCGGCATCGTGTTCGGATCGGGCTTGGGCCTGATCGGCAACAACCCGGCCCAGGGGGCCCTGCGGGTGCAGACCAACGTCGGCTCGGCCAGCATCGACCTGACCCTGCGGGCGCTGGAGGAGAAGGGCATCATCCGCACCCTGGCGCGGCCGAACCTGGCGGCGATCAGCGGCGAGGAGGCGACCTTCCTGGCCGGCGGCGAGTTCCCCTATCCGGTGCCGGCCGGCATCGGCGAGGTGACCATCGAGTTCAAGCCGTTCGGGGTGAACCTGAAGTTCACGCCGACCGTGCAGGACAGCGGCCTGATCCGGCTGAAGGTGGCGCCCGAGGTCAGCGCGCTGGATCCGACCAACGCCCTGAAGCTGGGGACCTACGAGCTGCCGGCCCTGACCGTGCGCCGGGCCTCGACGACCATCGAGCTGCGCGACGGCGAGAGCTTCGCCATCGCCGGGATGTTCCAGCAGGACTATGTCAACGCCGTGCGCCAGCTGCCCTGGCTGGGCGACATCCCGGTGCTGGGGACGCTGTTCAAGTCCGGCCGCTGGAAGCGGGCCGAGACCGAACTGCTGATCCTGGTGACGCCGCGCCTGACCACGGCGGCAGGCAGCCAGGCCCTGACCCCCAACCCGATGATCGCCAGCGCCGAGCCGACCGCCATCGACGTCATCTTCCAGGGGATGGTGATGGACCGGCCGATGACCGCCCCGGTCGGTCGCGATCCCGCCGGCCTGCCGTCCGCCAACTAAGAGGAAGTCAGACCCATGAGTTTTGCCGACCGCCGCGTTCTGGCCATCGGTCCCGGTCTGGCCGAGGCCTGCCGGGCCGCCTTCGACGGCGCGCGCCTGGAGGTTGTCGTTCCCGGCGTCCTGCCGCCCGGCTGGCCGCCCGGCCATGAGCCGGAGCTGGCGGTGCTGGACGGCTCGGCCGATCCGGTGGCGCTGGCCGAAGCCATCGCCCTGCTGGCCCGGCTGCCCGTGCCGCCGGCCGCGATCCTGGCCGGCGACCAGCTGCCCGCCGCCCTGATGCGGGCCCTGCTGCGCCTGCCGCGGGCCGACATCGTCGAGGCGCCGTTCGCGCCGCGCGACCTGGCCGAGGCCGCGATGCTGCTGCTGAAGCCGCACGAGACGCCCGTCGCCGCGCCGCAGGAACAGACCGGCCGCTGCTGGACCGTCGTCGGCGCCGTCGGCGGGGCCGGGGCGACCACCCTCTGCGTCGAGCTGGCCGCCGCCCTGGCCGAACGGGCCCAGGGCAAGAAGCGGGTCTGCCTGATCGACCTGAACCTGGCCGACGGGGCCAGCGCCGCCTACCTGGGGGCCGCCGCCAACATGATGCTGGGCCGCGCCAGCCAGGAGCCGGAGCGCATCGACGCCGCCCTGCTGGGGGTGTTCGCCAGTCCCGCCCCCGGCGGTTTCGACCTGATCGCCCAGGCCCGCGATCCGCACGGCTTCGAGACGGTGTCGGCCGAGGCGGTGGTGCGGGTGCTGGAGGTGGCCTGCCAAGTCTATGACTTCGTCATCGTCGACGCGCCACGCCATCGCCGCGCCTGGACCATCGACGTGATGGCCGGGTCGGACGCCCTGCTGGTGGTCAGCGAGCTGACGGTGCCGGCCCTGCTGGCGGCCCGCAGCCTGGTCAGCGAATTCGAGGCCGACCTGCCGGAAGGCCCGGGACCGCGCATCATCCTCAACCGTTTGGCCAAGCGGGTGTTCGGGCCGGCGCCCTCGACCTCGGAGGCCGAGAAGGCGCTGGGCCGCAAGGCCGACGGCGGGCTGACCAGCGACTGGGAGGCGGCGGCCGCGTCGGTCAACCTGGGGGGGCCGATCCGCAGCCATCGGCCCAAGAGCCGCATCGCCAGGGACGTCGACGACCTCGTCGACCGCCTGCTGGCCGCCGCGCCGCACCCGGCCCATGGCTCGGCCGGGAAGGCCGCCTGATGGCCCGTTTCTCCCTGCGCCGCGCCGCCGTCGCCGAACCGGTCTTCGAGGGGGTGACGACCCACATCGTCGCCGTGCCGGAGACCCCGCCGCCCAGCAACATCGACAACGAAATGCTCGACATGCGGCTGCGGCTGCACGCCCGGCTGATCGAGGAGATCGATCTGGGCAAGCTCGGCGAGCTCGACGAGGGCGAGATGCGCCGGCAGGTGCGCAAGCTGGTCGGGGAGTTCGCCAGAGACGGGCGGCTGGCGCTGAACAGCGTCGAGCTGGACCAGCTGGGCCACGAGGTGTTCGACGAGATGGTGGGGCTGGGCCCCATCGAGCCGCTGCTGAAGGACGAGTCGATCAACGACATCCTGATCAACGGCCCCAACCAGGTCTATATCGAGCGGCGCGGCGAGCTGGTGCTGACCCCGATCCGCTTCCGCGACAACGACCACCTGCTGCGCATCGTCAACCGCATCGTCGCCGCCGTGGGACGGCGGATCGACGAGTCCAGCCCGATGGTCGACGCCCGCCTGGCCGACGGCAGCCGGGTCAACGCCGCCATCTATCCGATCACGGTGGACGGGGCGGCGGTGTCGATCCGCAAGTTCTCCAAGAAGCCGCTCAGCCTGGAGCGGCTGGTCGGCGTCGGGGCCATGCCGGCCTGCGTCGCCGAATTCCTGCACGGGGCGGTGAAGGCGCGGGTCTCGACGGTGATCAGCGGCGGCACGGGCTCCGGCAAGACCACCCTGCTGAACGCCTTTTCCGCCGCCATCAGCGAGGGCGAGCGGCTGATCACCATCGAGGACGCCTGCGAACTGCAGCTGCAGCAGCCGCATGTGGTGCGCATGGAGACAAGGCCGCCGAACATCGAGGGCAAGGGCGAAATCCGCCAGCGCGAGCTGGTCAAGAACGCCCTGCGGATGCGGCCCGACCGCGTGATCCTGGGCGAGGTGCGGGGCGAGGAAGCCTTCGACATGCTGCAGGCGATGAACACCGGCCACGAAGGCAGCATGGCCACCATCCACGCCAACACCCCGCGCGACGCCATCACCCGCCTGGAGCAGATGGTGGCCATGGGGGGCCTGAGCCTGACGCCGGAAAGCATCCGCGGCCAGATCGCCAGCGCCGTCGGCATGATCGTGCAGGTCATGCGGCTGTCGGACGGCAAGCGGAAGGTGATGAGCGTCTGCGAGATCACCGGCATGGAGGGCCAGGTGGTGCAGATGCAGGAGATCTTCATCTTCCAGCGCACCGGCACCGACGCCGAGGGCAATGTGCAGGGCGAGTTCCGGGCGACCGGCCTGCGGCCCAAATGCCTGGACGAGATGAACCGCCGGGGCATCCACTACGACACCGCGAATTTCGATCCACAGAGGGCGTTGTGAGGTCGGCCGCGCACATCCTCACCCGTTTACGGGGGAGGGGGACCGCGCAGCGGTGGAGGGGGGAGCCACACACGCAAACAGATACTGCTTGTGGCTCCCCCTCCGTCGCACTTCGTGCACCACCTCCCCCGGAAGCGGGGGAGGAAAGGTCGGACGCATGACTTACGCCGTTTGAGCCACTAGACTCCGCGCGAATGGGGACTCACAAAACCAAACCCTCCACCATCGCGGCGCTGTCGGGCGCGCGCGCCATCCCGCCC
>SDZP01000238.1 GCA_004144935.1 Caulobacteraceae bacterium
GACGGCGGGGGGGGCGGGGGCTGCGGAGTTTCGCCCTGGTGAATCGGGTAGGCCGGCTGCGGTACGGCCAGGGCGGTGGGGCCGGTGCCGGCCTCCTGGCCCTCGACCACCGGGTAGCGCGGCGTCGGCGCGGTCACGCAGGCGGTGAGGGCGGCGGCGCTGGCCGCGATCAACAGGGCGCGGGTAAGGGAATGGGTCATCGCCGCTCTCTAATCAGTCAAACAGCACACCTGGAGTGATGCGCGTTAAGTCTGCGTTAAGCACACGAAGACGCCGACGGATTTGGGATCACAACTCGCGTGCGACGCCGTCCAGCAGAGGGACGAAGCGCACATCGCAGAGTGTTTCCCTGAGGAATCCGCCCGCCCCGTCACCCGCATAGCGGATCAGTTGCTGGACAGGCCCCCGGCCCACCGGCGCCACCAGAACCCCGTCCGGCTTCAGTTGCGCAAGCAGCCTTGTCGGCTCCTCGGGCGCCGCCGCTGTGACCATAATGCGGTCAAAAGGCGCCTGCTCGGCCCAGCCTTCTCCGCCGTCGCCGAACTTGGTGATGACGTTGGTCAGCTGCAGGGTCTTGAACCGCGCCTCGGCCTCGCCCATCAGGGTGCGATAGCGCTCGATCGTATAGACCAGCCGCGACAGCCGGCTGAGGATGGCGGTCTGGTAGCCGCTGCCCGTGCCGATCTCCAGCACCCGCGAACGGCGGTCGAGGGTCAGGGCCTGGGTCATCAGGCCGACGATGTAGGGCTGGCTGATCGTCTGGCCGCAGGCGATGGGCAGGGCCGAGTCTTCCCAGGAGCGGGTCTTGAAGAGGTCCGGCGTGAAGATCTCGCGCGGCGTCTTCTCCATGGCCCCCAGCACCTTGACGTCGGTGACGCCCTGCTCGCGCAGCGCCAGGATCAGCTTGGCGCGATCCTCGCCCTCTTCGGGGGCCTGCTCGGGCGGGGTCCTGGACATTCAGGCTTTCGGCGGCGACCCGCCCAGCACGGCCTTCAGCGCATGGACGGTTTCGTTGTGGGTCAGGTCGATATGGAGGGGCGTCACCGAAATGCGCCCCTCGTAGGTGGCCTTCAGGTCGGTGCCGTCGGCCGGCTTGGAGAGCTGGCCGGAAAAGCCCATCCAGTAGTAGTCGCGACCGCGCAGGTCGGTGCGGCGCTCGGCCTTGCGGATGTGCATGTCGCGGAAGCCCTGGCGGGTCACCTCGACGGCGGTCACCTCTTCCGGCGGCCGCGAGGGGAAGTTGACGTTGATGATCACGTCCTTGGGCCAGCCGATCTCGATCAGCCGCTTGATGATGCCAGGACCATAGGTCTCGGCCGTCTCCCAATAGGCCTTCACCTCGTCGTGGAAGGCCAGCATGGCCTGAGACAGGGCGATGGAGGGGATGCCAAGCGCCATGCCCTCGATGGCGCCGGCGACGGTGCCGGACATGGTCACGTCCTCGGCGATGTTCTGGCCGCGGTTGACGCCGCTGAGCACCAGGTCCGGCGGGGCGCCCTCGACCAGGTTGCGGATGCCCAGCATCACGCAGTCGGTCGGCGTGCCGGTCACCGCCCACTTGCGGTCGGCGACCTTGCGCACCCGCAGCGGGTCGGACAGGGTCAGGGCCCGGCTGGCGCCCGACTGCTCATACTCCGGCGCCACGACCCAGACGTCGTCGGTCAGGACGCGGGCGATCTTCTCGAGCGTCTCGAGGCCCTCGGCATGGATGCCGTCGTCGTTGGTCAGCAGGATGCGCATCAGACCGGCTCAATATGCGTCAGGCCGCCCATGTAGGGCTGCAGCACGTCCGGAATGGCGATGCGGCCGTTCTCGTCCTGGTAGTTCTCCATCACCGCCACCAGGGTGCGCCCCACCGCCAGGCCCGAGCCGTTCAGGGTGTGGACGAAGCGCGTGCCCTTCTCGCCGGCCTTCTTGGTCCGGGCGTCCATGCGCCGGGCCTGGAAGTCGCCGCAGTTGGAGCAGCTGGAAATCTCGCGATAGGTGTTCTGCGACGGCAGCCAGACCTCGAGGTCGTAGGTCTTGCGGGCGGTGAAGCCCATGTCGCCGGTGCACAGCAGCATGGTGCGGAACGACAGGCCCAGCTTCTTGAGGATGCCCTCGGCGCAGCCCACCATCCGCTGGTGCTCGTCTTCCGACTGCTCCGGCGCGGTGATCGAGACCAGCTCGACCTTGTAGAACTGGTGCTGGCGGATCATGCCGCGCGTATCCCGCCCGCTGGCGCCGGCTTCCGACCGGAAGCTGGGGGTCAGGGCGGTCATCCGCAGGGGCAGTTCCTCCTCGGCGACGATCTGCTCGCGGACGATGTTGGTCAGCGACACCTCGGCGGTCGGGATCAGCCAGCGGCCGTCCGTGGTGCGGAACAGGTCTTCCTCGAACTTGGGCAGCTGGCCCGTGCCGAACACCGCCTCGTCACGGACGAGCAGGGGCGGGCTGACCTCGGTGTAGCCGTTCTCGGTCGTCTGCACGTCGATCATGAACTGGCCAAGGGCCCGCTCCAGCCGCGCCAGCTGACCCTTTATGACCACGAATCGCGAGCCGCTCATCCGCGCGGCGGCCTCGAAGTCCATGCCGCCCAGCGCGGCGCCGAGGTCGACATGGTCGCGCGCGTTGTTCAGCCGCACGGGCTCGCCGTGGCGGCGCTGCTCGACGTTGCCGGCCTCGTCCTCGCCGGCCGGGACCTGGGCGTCGGGAATCTGCGGCAGGCTGGCCAGAAGGTCGCGAAGCTCGCCGCCGATGCGGGTCTCGATCTCGCCCTGGGTGGTCATCTCGGCCTTCAGGGCCTCGACTTCCGACATCAGGGCGGCGGCGGCGGCCTCGTCCTTCCGGGCCTTGGCCTGGCCGATCAGCTTGGAAGCCTCGTTGCGCCGGCTCTGGGCCGACTGCAGGGCGGTGGTCGCCGTCCGCATCTCCGCGTCCAGCGCCAGGATGGCCGGCGTCTGCGCGGACAGCCCACGCGCGCTCCAGCCGGCGTCGAAGGCGGCGGGGTTTTCGCGGATGGCTCGGATGTCGTGCATGGCTCTGGCGGGGCTGGAATGGAGGCGAACTGTCTAGTGTGCGTTGGGCAGGCGGGGAAGTGGCGCCAGCGCATTCCTTCTCCCTCCTGGGGGAGAAGGAACCTCAGCTCTTCTTCGCGAAGTACGTTTCGGCCTCGCCCGGGAAGGTCCGCGCCTTCACCTCGGCGGCGTACTGCTCCCCTGCCCGGCCGATCTCCCCGCGCAGGTCGGCGAACCGGCGCACGAACTTCGGCGTCCAGTCAAACAGGCCCAGCATGTCGTCGGTGACCAGGATCTGGCCGTCGCAGCCCGCCGACGCCCCGATGCCGATGGTCGGCGGCGCGATCGCCGCGGTGATGTCCCGCGCCAGCCCCTCGGCCACCCCTTCGACGACCACGGCGAACGCCCCGGCGTCCGCCGTCGCCCGCGCCTCGGCCAGGATCCTGGCCCGGCCTTCCTCGTCGCGGCCCTTGGCCTTGAAACCGCCGTCGACCAGCACCGCCTGCGGCCGCAGGCCGACGTGGCCCATTACCGGGATGCCGCGCTGGACCATATAGTGGATGGTGTCGGGCACGGTCGGGCCGCTCTCGACCTTCACGGCCTGGGCGCCCGTCTCCTTCATGATCCGGGCGGCGTTGTCATAGGCCGCCTCGGCGCTGCCCTCGTAGCTGCCGAACGGCATGTCGACGACGACCATGGCCCGGCGCGCGCCGCGCATCACCGCCTGGCCGTGCAGGATCATCATCTCCATGGTCACGCCGACCGTGTTGGGCAGGCCATGGACCACCATGCCGACGCTGTCGCCGACCAGCAGCAGGTCGCAATGGTCGTCGAGGATCTCGGCGACCGGGGCGGTATAGGCGGTGAGGCAGACGATGGGATCGCCGCCCTTGCGCGCGGCGATGTCCGGCGCCGCGAGACGCCGGACGGTTTCCTGACGCTGAGCAGACACTAGAACTCCTGGGTGGCCCGCGTGATCGCGAAGCCGACGGCCATAACACCCAGGGCCGCCGTCATCCACAGAACTTCCGGGCTGATCGGCAGGGCGCCGAGACTGGAACTGGCGCTCATCACCTCGCCAAAGGCCTTGCCCACCGCATTGGCCTGGGCCGTCGCCTCGCTGCCGGCGGCTTTCAGGAACAGGCCCGCGCCCATCATCTGGGCCACGCCGACGACGCCGGCGACCACCCCGGCCCCGCCGATCAGCAGGCGGCGCAGCGACCAGCCCCGCTCCATCCGCTGTTCCACCTGCCGGGCGAACAGCTCGGCGTCGGCGAAATGCGGCGGCTCGGCGAACATCCGGTCGAGGCGGGTTTCGAACTCTAGATCAGACATGATCCTGCCTTTCCGCCTCGCGCCCTGCGCCTTGAGAAGGCGCAAGTCGGACCCGGAGCTTATCCAAACCACGTTTGACATGGGATTTAACCGTCCCCAAGGGGGCTCCGATGGTTTCAGCCGCTTCGGCATGAGAAAGTCCGACGCCGTAGCAGAGAGACACACACAGACGCTCCTGTTCGGACAGGGTCTTCATGGCCTCGTCCAGATCGATCCGGTCGGCGGTGGAGACCTCACCGCCATGGCCTTCGTCGTCCTGTTCGACCTCGTCGGTCATCCGGCTGTCCTTGCGCCAGCGGCGGACGTACAGCCGGGCGGCGATCCGCTTCACCCAGGCGGCGAAGGTGCCCTCGCCCCGGAATTCCGCGACCCGCTCGAAGGCGGTCAGGAAGGCGTCCTGCGCGATGTCGTCGGCCGTCGAGGGCTGGGCCCCCATCCGGCGCAGCAGGCCGCGGACGGCCGAGCCGTGCCGGCGGACCAGCTCGCCGAAGGCCGTGCGGTCGCCCGCCGCCGCGAGGCTGGCGAGCTCCACATCGTGCAGTCCCGTAACAGCCCTTGCCTGGGCCATGGTGCTCACTCCCCCTTGGAGCGCTAAGCCGGCCTAGACCGGCTTGCCCTTGTTGGGGTTGAAGAAACTGAGGATGACGAAGGTGGCGCCGATGATCACCGGGATGGCGCCGATGCCCAGCATGGGCCGGAAGGCCTCGTCGGCTTCGTAGGAGACGAAGTATCCGAAGACCCCGATGCCGATGCCGATGGCGATCCAGATGACCCCGGTGCGCAGGTCGCTCAGCGCCGAGGAGGGCTGTTTCACGTTCTTGGTCAGGGCGTCGATAACCTCGGGGGGCATCGGCTGGCCCTTGTCGATGGCCGCGCGCAGGGTGTTCTGCATCTCGCTGCGCTCGCGGCTTTTCAGCCAGCCGGGGACGATACAGATCGCCGCGATCATGGCGAAGAATGCGATCGGGATGAGCATTTCCATGGTGTCGAACCTTCTCTCGAATCTCTGCGGCGCCGCGCTGTTGCGTGCGCCATCTGATCATGAGAGGCGCGAGGAGGCCGCAACGGATGCGGAATCCCACATGAAATGTTCGTAAGGCGGGCTGCGCCGTCCGAGGGGCTGGTTGGACAGGGGCGTCACGCGCCGAACGCCGCCGCGTATCGCTCCGGCTTGAACCCGACCAGCAG
>SDZP01000239.1 GCA_004144935.1 Caulobacteraceae bacterium
GGCTTAGTGGGATTGACGGCGAAAGGCGAGCGCTCGGCCCGTGACGGCCGGCGGCCCGGCGGTTATGGATTGGCCAAAGCAAAGCAAGGACGTTCGCCATGAGCATGATCACCACCGAAAAGCGCGGCCATATCGCCATCCTGACCCTCGACCGGCCGGAGTCGATGAATGCGCTCGGCGCGGCGGGCGACGGTGATCAGGTGCAGGCGGCCTGCGCGGCGATCAACGCCGACCAGGATATCCGCTGCGTCATCCTGACCGGCGCCGGCCGGGCCTTTTCGGCCGGCGGCGACGTCAAGGCCATGAAGGCGCGCGAAGGGGCGTTCGGCGGATCGGGCGTGGCCATCCGCGAGAACTATCGCAACAACATCCACCGCATCGTCCGCTCGGTGTACGGGCTGGAGGTGCCGTCGATCGCGGCCGTCAACGGCGCCGCCATCGGGCTCGGCTGCGATGTCGCCTGCATGACCGACATCCGGATCGCCGCCAGCAACGCCAAGTTCGGCGTCACCTTCCTCAAGCTCGGCCTGATCCCCGGCGACGGCGGCGCCTGGCTGCTGCCGCGCACCATCGGCATGAGCCGCGCCTCCGAACTGCTGTTCACCGGCGACGTCATCGATGCGGCGACGGCCGAGCGCTGGGGCCTGGTCAGCCAGGTCGTCGAGCCCGAGGTCCTGATGTCGGCCGCCATCGCCATGGCCGAGAAGATCGCCCAGCAGCCGCCCCATTCCCTGCGCCTCGGCAAGGCCTTGCTGAAGCACGGCCAATCGACCAGCTACGACACCCTTATGGAAATGAGCGCCGCCGCCCAGGCCATCAGCCATCTGACCGAAGACCATATGGAAGGGGTCAGCGCCCTGCTCGAAAAGCGGCCGGCGGTGTTCAAGGGTCAGTAGGTGAGGGGGCCTCTGCCGCTCCCGGTCGCCTGGCTGGCGAAGGGCTAGGCGATGGGCAAGGATGTCAGCGATGTCCCCGCCGCCCTGCCTGACGGCCCGGATGTCGGTCGGCTGCTGTGGGAGTCGCCGAAGCTGATCTTCCGCGGCGCCCATCGGCTCGTCTTCCAGGGCACGGCGCTGGCCGGCGTGAAGGCCGAAGGCGGCGACCTGGTCCTGGCCAGCGGCGAACGCTTCACCCTCGGCGAGCCCTTCGCCCGCCGCTGGGCCGAGGCCATCGTCAATCCGCCGGGGCGGCTCGACAGGCTCGGCGTCAAGCCCGGACTGCGGGTGGCGGTGCTCGAGATCGACGACCCGACCTTCCTCACCGAGTTGAGTCAAAGAACACAACCGATGAACGAGTTCAGCGAACTCGACATCCTGTTCTGGGGCGCCGACAGCACCGAGGCGCTGGCTCAGCTGCCGGATCTGATCCCGATGCTGGGGCCAAAGGGCGCCCTGTGGATCGTGTCGCGAAAGGGCAAGGCGGCGACGATCAAGGACATCGAGGTCATGGCCGGCGCCAAGGCGCACGGCCTGGTCGACAACAAGGTCTGCGCCTTCTCCGAGTCCCACACGGCGCTAAGGTTCACACGGCGAAAGACCTGAAGGAATTTTGGCGCCAGGCCGGTGCAAGGGTGGCCTTCCGTGGCGTCGCCGGGCTAGACCGGCGCCATGGCGCTTCGCGACTTCTTCCTGCTCATGGCGATGTGCCTGATCTGGGCCTCGAACAATATCGTCAGCAAGATCGTGGTCAGCGACATGCATGTCGCGCCGCTGTTCTATGCGGCGATCCGGTTCGGCATCGTCGCCGCCCTGACGCTGCCCTGGCTGCTGCCGGCCCCCCGGCCGATCTGGCGGATGATCGCCATCGCCCAGCTGATCGGCGGGCTGAACTTCGCCCTGCTGTTTGTCGGCTTCCAGACCGCCACGCCGTCGGCCGCCTCGATCATCGTCCAGCTCGGCGTGCCGATGACGACGGTGCTGTCGATGGTCATGCTGGGCGAGCGGGTGCGCTGGCGGCGGGGCCTCGGCATGGCCCTGACCCTGGCCGGCGCCCTGCTGGTGCTGTGGCATCCGGTGGGGGTGAGCATGTCCATCGGCCTCTGGCTGATCGCCGCCGCCGCCCTGGCCGGGTCGCTGGGGGCGGTGATGATGAAGCAGATGGAAGGGGTCAAACCCCTGCAGTTCCAGGCCTGGGTCGGCTTCTGCTCGTTCTGGCCGCTGCTGGCGATGAGCGCCATCTTCGAGAAGGGGCAGGTTGCCGGGGCGCTGGACGCCGGCTGGCCCTTCCTGGGGGCGGTGCTCTATTCGGCGCTGATCGTCTCGGTCATCGCCCACACGGTCTATTACCACCTCATCCAGAAGTACGAGGCGACCCTGATCTCGCCCCTGACCCTGATGACGCCCCTGGCGACCATCGTCATGGGCGTCCTGATCACCAAGGATCATTTCGACCTGCGCATGGGCATCGGGGCGGCGCTGGCCCTGCTGGGGGTCTTGATCGTGGCCCTGAGACCCAATCATGTGATGCCCCTGCTGCTGGCCATCCGGAACCGCGCTCAATGAGTCTCCTCCAATGACGTTGGAAGTCATTCCCGCGCCGTCGCCCAATTTCGACGCCCGCACCGCGCCGCCGGACATGATCGTCATGCACTACACCGGCATGAAGACCGGCGAGGAAGCCCTGGCCCGCCTGCGCGATCCGGAGGCCCGGGTCTCCAGCCACTATCTGGTGGAGGAGGACGGCCGGGTCTTCTCCCTGGTCGCCGAGGAGCGCCGGGCCTGGCATGCCGGTCGCGGCAGCTGGCGGGGCGAGACCAACTGCAACGCCGTCTCGGTCGGCATCGAGATCGTCAATCCGGGCCATGAGTTCGGCTACCGGCCCTTCCCCGAGGCGCAGATCGCCGCCGTGATCGCCCTGACCGGCGAGATCCGCGGCCGCTGGCAGGTGCCGGACAACCGCATCATCGGCCACTCCGACCTGGCCCCGGCCCGCAAGCAGGACCCGGGCGAACTGTTTCCCTGGCAGCGCATCGCCGAGGCCGGCCACGGCCTGTGGGCGGACGCCGATCCGGCCCCGGGCGAGCCGCTGGCCGAAGGCGCCGAGGGGGTGGGGGTCTTCGCCCTGCAGGCCGGCCTGACCCGCCTGGGCTACGACTGCGCGCCGTCCGGAAAGTACGACCAGACCACCCGCGAGGTGGTCATGGCCTTCCAGCGCCACTGGGTGCAGAGCCGCTTCGACGGCGTCGCCGACGGCCTGACGCGGGCAAAGTTGATGGCGGTGATCCGGGCGGCGGCGGCGGCCTAGTGCAGACCAAACTCGACGCTCCGTTCGGAACCCTGGACGCCAACGAGCAAAAATTCGTGGCGACAATCCGCGAGCACGGCTGGTTCTCGACGCACATCCTTGAAGAGGACGGCTTGCCCGGCTTCTCGTTCACCACCGGCTTCTGGCTGGAGCAGCGATTTCCCGAGATCATTCTGTTTTCCATCCCGCGGCACGACAGGCACGAAATCCTCTGGGACCTGTATCGAGACATTCTGGATGGCGATCTGCCGCCCATCGGGGCGCCGGCGCCGCTTCTCGGCCAACACCCAGGCGTCCTGATGCCCGTCGCCAGGAAAAACTACGCGGAGCACCTCGGCTGGTGCATGTGGTTCTATCAGGGCGAAGATTTCCCCTGCCTCCAGCTGTTCTGGCCTGACCGCTGGGGCCGATTTCCCTGGGAGGAAGGCTGCGATCCGGAAGTTGTCGAGCTTCAGCCCAATCTGACCGACACGCCCTGGCGCTAGATCCGGCTCCATAGCGGCGGACGCACCGGCGGCTCGCGCCAGCGGTCCAGGGTCGCCCCGCGCAGGGCCATCAGGCCGCCCTGCAGGGCCAGCAGCACCTTGGTCCCCCTGCTCGTCGAGGTCCGGCTGTCCCAGGCCCGGGGTCCGCGCGCCACCACCCTGACGCCGATCTCCCGATAGACCCGGTTGGCCGCCGCCACCGCCCAGGCCGAGCGGAAGGGCAGGGCGCGCAGGCCCCAGCGGGCGCTGTCGTAGTAGGGCTCGGCCGCCTCGATCAGGCTGTAGGCGAGATTGGCCACCGACTGGCGATGGCGCGGGTCGGCCAGTTCCTCGCGCGGCACATCGGCTTCCTGCAGCCAGACATCGGGCAGGTAGACGCGGCCGTTGGCGGCGTCCTCGACGATGTCGCGGGCGATGTTGGTCAGCTGGAAGGCCAGGCCCAGATCCTGCGCCCGGCGCAGGGTGACCAGGTCGTCCGGCTTCACGCCCATGACCAGGGCCATCATCACCCCGACCGCACCGGCGACGTGCCAGCAGTATTTCAGGGTGTCCTCGAAGCTGGCGTACCGCACCTCGGAAACATCCATGGCGAAGCCGTCGATCAGCTCGATCGCCCACTGCTCGGGAATGCGGCGACGCAGGGCGACCTGCTGGAAGGCCGCGAAGGCGGGATCGAACTGCGGCTCGCCGGCCAGGGAGGAGCGGGTCTTTGCGTAGAGATCCTCGAGGGTTGCGCGAATCTGCTCCGGCGGGACGGCGACCCGGTCATGGCCGAGCGTCTGACCGTCGATGACGTCGTCGCAATGGCGGCACCAGGCATAGAGCATCTCGGCGTCGGCCCGGGTCTCGGGGTCGAACAGGGCGGCGGCGGCGGCGAAGCTCTGGCTCCCCTGCTGGATGGCGTCGCGGCTGCTGGCTTCCAGATCGCTCAAGCGAGGTCCTCGATCATCAGGCCGGCGGTAGCCTTGGCCGAGCCGACGACCCCGGGGATGCCGGCACCGAGATGGGCGCCGGCGCCGCAGAAGTAGAGGTTGGGAATGCGGTCGTCGCGGTTGTGGGTGCGGAAGAAGGCGCTCTGGGTGAGGATCGGCTCCAGGCTGAAGGCCGAGCCCAGGTGGGCGTTCAGTTCGCCCTTGAAGTCGGCCGGGGTGAAGATGCGCTGCACGGTCAGGTCTCGGCGCAGGTTGGGAATGTAGCGCGCCTCCAGATAGTCGAGGATGCTGTCGGCGTAGGCCGGGCCTTCCTTCGCCCAGTCGATGTCGGCGGTGCCCAGGTGGGGCACCGGCGAGAGGGCGTAGTGGGTGCTGCCGCCGGGGGGCGCCATGCCCGGATCGGTGGCGCAGGGCGAATGCAGATAGAGGGAAAAGTCCTTGGCCAGGCTGTCTTTTCCATAGATCTCGTCGATCAGCCCCCTGTAGCGATGGCCGAAGCAGATGGTGTGGTGGCTCAGCTGCGGCTGCGGGTTTTTCAGCCCGAAATGGACGACGAACAGGCTGGGGCTGAAGCGCTTGCGCTTCACCGCCGCGGCGGCCTGGCGACCGCGCGGGTCGTCTTTGAGCAGGGTGTCGTAGGTGTGGACGATGTCGGCGTTGGAGGCGACGGCGTCGAAGGTCTCCGCGCCGGCGTCGGTGACCACGCCGGTGGTGCGGCCGTTCTCGGTGGTGATCCGGCGCACCGGCGAGGAGAGGCGCAGCTGGCCGCCCAGGTCCCCGAACAGCTTGGCCAGGGCGGCGATCAAGGCGCCGGTTCCGCCGCGCGGGAACCAGACCCCGCC
>SDZP01000240.1 GCA_004144935.1 Caulobacteraceae bacterium
TCACCATGCTCTTGGGCACTTCCGACAGCGACAGGGCGCCGGTGCTGTCGACGATACGCTTCTGATCGACCTCGACGCCATTCAGCGGGGTGGGCTCCGACCCCGTGGCGATGACGATGTGCTTGGTCTCAAGGATGGTCTCTGACCCGTCCTCGGCCTTTACGGCCACCTTGCCCGGACCCGCGATGCGGCCCCAGCCTTTCACATAGTCGGCCTTGTTCTTCTTGAAGAGGAACTCGATGCCCTTGGTCAGGGCCTCCACGCTCTCGGCCTTCTGGGCCATCATCTGGGGCAGGTTCAGCCTGGGGCTGACCTCGATGCCCAGCTTGGCGAAGTCCTTGGCGGCCAGTTCGTACATCTCCGAGGCGTGCAGCAGGGCCTTGGAGGGCATGCAGCCGACGTTCAGGCAGGTGCCACCCAGTTTGCCGCGCCCCTCGACGCAGGCGACCTTCAGGCCCAGCTGTCCGGCGCGGATCGCCGCGTTGTAGCCGCCGGGGCCGCCCCCGATGATGACGACGTCGTACTGGGCCATCAGCCGCAAATCCTTCGTGTGAGTGTGCGCTGCATATGGCCCATCGCGGGCCGTTTTTCGAGGCCTGACGGCCCGTTCAGGCGAACAAACCGACCAGATTGCAGCCCAGGACGAAGGCGGTGGCGCCCAGGTAGAGGAGAAAGGCGTTGGTCGAGGCGCGGCGACCGCGCCGGCCGGCCTCGTCCTTCGGCGGCAGCGCCTTGGCCGCCCAGGCGAAATAGGCCCCCTGCAGGGCGCAGCAGGCCAGGAAGGCCGGGGGAGCCAGGGGGCTGAGCAGGATCAGGAAGATCCCCGACATCAGGGTCAGGGCGCCGACCCCGAAGATGGTCCAGCCGCGAAGGGTCTCGACGCGGTCTGTCGGCTTGAGGGTCAGCTGCTCCAGCGCCCTGTCCATGAAGACGTTCATCCGCCAGGCGTTGAGCGCCACCGCCCCGGCGAAGACGTACCAGCCGCCGATCAGCCGGGCGACGACGGCGAGGAGGTTGACCTGGTCCTGCGGGCTCATGGGGGGTTGATAAACAGATTCCAGATCAGACCCCAGGCCAGGGCGAAGATCAGGAACAGGGCCGTCGTCAGCACGACGCCGGCGAACCAGGCGGAGGGCTGCGGCCACTGCCGCTTGCGGATGCCGGTGACAAGCCAGCCGCCTTCGAAGCCGGTGATCAGGCCGACGGCCAGGGTCAGGGCGGTCGCCGGGATCGATCCTGCAACGGCTGGCTCGGCCTCGGGGTCTGGGCCGGCCTCGGCGGCGATGGCCAGGATGGCCCGGCCGTCGGCCAGCTCTTCGGCCGGCAGCATGACGCGGTAGCCGCCAAGCGCCGACTGGGCGACCCAGTCGATCCCGCCATAATGTTCGTCGAAGACCGTCGGCGACAGACCCGCCGAGCGCAGGGCCGAGGCCGCCACCTGGGCGTCCGACTGGGTGTGAAAGCGGCCGAGGATGGACAGGGTCACGGGTCCGCGCCTCAACCCTGCTCGAAGGGAATGCGCTGGCGGCTGGTCGGGCCGAACAGCACGGCGGTCAGGAACAGGAAGACGGTCTCCCCGACCATCAGCTGCCAGACGCCATCGCGTTCCGCGGGGCTCCAGCCGGCCAGCACCTCGCGGCCCAGCAGCAGCCAGGCGGCGCCATCGACGACCAGGGCCGCCATCGACCAACCGACGGCGTCGAGGACCGCCAGGTGCGTCACCCATACCGCCCGCAGCCGAAAGGCCAGGGACAAGAGCGTCAGCCACAGGGGCGCCCACAGCCAGCCGGCCAGCATCGGCTCGATCGGCGCGGCGAAGTCCGGGCCGAGAGCGACAAGGGCCTTGATCATGCTGCGCGGCGCCTGCGGCTGCAGCGCCTCGGCCAGTTGGGGCAGGGCATACAGGGCGGCGAAGACCAGGAAGACCGGGGCCAGCCAGATGAAGGGCGGACCATGCACCGCCCGCCAGGCCTTAAGCTCGGCGCCGCCGTTCACGGCCTTCGGGGCCGGTACAGCCCCGGTCTCGCGACGGGAGCGTTCGCGCGGCGCCGTCGTGGGCCGCCTGCGCCGGGCTCGAAGGGCGTTGACGGCCGAAACCAGGTTGCGCCACCAGACGACCGGGCCGGAAGGCTCCGGTCCGCTGATGATCGGATCGTTGTGGTGCTCGCCCATGCCGCCCCCCGGCTTCTGTCTGGCAGCATGCACCAGTCGGCACGGGAGGTCATCCGAAGGTTGGGGGCTGTCAGGGGGAGAGTGATCGGGGAGGTTCGTCAGTAATGCACGAGGGTGACCTATAATACCGAAACTCGACATATATTGGATAAACTTGACAGTGTACGTCGACCAAAGTACTCGTAAGTAAACCGGAAAACATACCGAAAAAATCGCGGGACGCGCTCACCGGGCGGGTTTAGAAAAAGCCCTGCAGCGTCGGGGTTCTTGCGTGGAATTTAGAAACTTTTTGCTTTCGGCGATCGGGCGCGTCGACTTGGAAACACTTGCGCCGCTTCTCAGCGAGGTCTCGTTGCAGCGTGGACAAGTGGTCTTCCCTGAGGGCGGCGTGGTCACGCATGTCTACTTTCCAAGTTCCGCGGTCCTCTCCGTGGTGACGGTCATGCGGGATGGCCGCTACATCGAAAGCAACACCATCGGACGGGAGGGCGGCGCCGGCCTGCTCGACGCCGCCGGGGACGCCGCATCCTACCATCGCGTCTTCGCCCAGATCCCTGGCAGCGCCTTCCGGTTGCCGGCCGAGGCGTTCCGCCGTCAACTCGAGGCCAGTCCGGCATTTGCCCAACTGCTGTTTCGTCACGCCCTGGCGGACGCGGCCCAGACCCAGCAATTCGTCGCCTGCAATGTGCTGCACAACGCCGAGCAACGCCTCGCCCGCTGGCTGCTGATGACCGCCGACCGCACCGGCACCAGCGCCTTTTCCCTGACCCAGGACTATATGGCGGTGATGACCGGCGTTCAGCGCACGACGATCAGCGCCCTCGCCTCGGACTTCAAGGACCGTGGCCTGATCCGCTACAGCCGGGGCGCCATGGAGATTCTCGACATGCCCGCCTTGAAGACCGTGGCGTGCGAATGCGCCGGCGTGGCCCATGAACTGTTCCTGGGCCGGCGCGAAACGGACTGAGCTTGAGCCTGCCCCCGACGTCAGATGTCGGATCGGCTGCTGGTCTCATTTGAACTGGCGAGCGTTCCGGCTGCTTCGCGCAGGATGGCCGAGAAGGCCGCCGACGGAGCGGCGCCGTCGCCGATGCCGACCTCGCCCGCTTCGACCAGGGCCGCCAGGCTGCTGCGCCCGCGGCTAAGGCGGCTCTTGACCGTACCGATCGGGACGCCGGTCACCTCGGCGGCCTGGTCGTAGCTAAGGCCCGCCGCGCAGATGAGCAGGATCGCCTCCCGCTGTTCCTCCGGCAGACAGTTCAGCCCGCGGCGGACCACGTCCAGTTCGAACCGGACATAGGGGTCATCATTGAAGACCAGGCTGCGTTCGGCGAATTCGGGATCCAGGGAGGTCTCGCGTCCGGCGGTGCGGCGGGTGCTGTAGAAGCGGTTGCGCAGGATGGTGAAGACCCAGGCCTTGAGGTTGGTCCCCGGCCGGAAGCTGCGCCAGCCTTGCAGGGCCCGGTAGAGGGCGTCCTGGGCCAGGTCGTCCGCCTCGTCCCGGTTGCGGCACAGGGAGCGGGCGAAGGCCCGCATGGCTGGAATGAGCTCGAGCAGCTGCTCGCGGAAGTCCGTTTCCTGGCCCTCCTTGGGCGGGCCGGGCATGGCTGTTTCGATCACCGACATGGCGCATTTCCCGACAGGCCGCGGCATGCGACCGCCAAATGAATGGCCGTCCCGCACGTCGGTTCCCGAGAAATTTTCTATGTCGATACAACGACATATCGACCGTGGGAGGGGAGTCAGACCTCCTGGCGACTTCGCTGGCGATCAAACAGCCAGAGGAGGATCAGGGGCGCCAGCAGGATGGCGCCCTCGACCAGCAGCAGCGTGGTCAGAGGTCCCTCGCTTTCGGCGGGCCCCGACACCAGCCAGGCCCCGGCTTCCAGCAGGAAAGCGACCAGCGCCACGCCCAGGGCCGGAACAACGGCCTTCTTGGCCAGGCTCATGGCCAAGGCCCGCAAGCCCAGGGCGCCCGCCCAGACCCAGAACGGCGCGAAGGCCCAGGCGCGGGCGGCGGGGGCGATGATGTGGCCGAACGGCAGGCTGCGCGCGAGGTCGAAGAGCAGCTCCTCGGCCCCGGTGTAGCGGCCGATGTGCGGCGCGGCATGGAACAGGGCCAGAGCCCCGACCACGGGCGGGATCAGGCCCGCCAGGACCCCCGGCGGACGGCTTGCGCTGCCGGCTGGCGGCTTCAGGCGCGGCCGGCGCTGCGTCTTGGCGGGTCCGATCTCGATGGTCGGGGTCCTGAAGGGGGCGCCGGGCTGCTGCGCCGACTGGCCGATATCGAGATCCCGCCCGCCCTGCGACCACGGCCATGCCGGTCCGCCCGGCTCGACAATCGGGCGGCGTTGATCCGTGATCTTGAGAGGCCCCGACATGCCCTTGAGCATGCCGGGTCATCCATCAGACGTCCAGCAACAGCCGTTGCGGGTCCTCGATGGCTTCCTTGACCTTGACCAGGAAGGTCACGGCGCCCTGGCCGTCGACGACGCGGTGATCGTAGGAGAGGGCGAGGTACATCATCGGGCGGATGACGATCTGGCCGTTCACGACCATCGGCCGCTCTTGGATCTTGTGCATGCCCAGGATGCCCGACTGCGGGGCGTTGAGGATCGGCGTCGACATCAGCGAGCCGTAGACACCGCCGTTGGAGATGGTGAAGGTGCCGCCCTGCATGTCCTCGATGGCCAGGTGACCCTCACGGGCCTTCTTGCCGAGGGCGCCGATCTCCTTCTCGATGCCGGCCAGGCTCATCGTATCGGCGTCACGCACGACCGGAACGACGAGGCCCTTCTCGGTGCCGACGGCGACGCCGATGTCGTAATGGTTCTTGTAGATCAGGTCCTGGCCGTCGATCTCGGCGTTGACGTCCGGAATGGCCTTCAGGGCGGCGACGACGGCGCGGACGAAGAAGCTCATGAAGCCCAGCTTGACGCCGTGGGTCTTCTCGAAGGTGTCCTTGTACTGATTGCGCAGGGCCATCACCGCGCTCATGTCCACCTCGTTGAAGGTGGTCAGCATGGCCGCGTTGTTCTGCGCCTCTTTCAGCCGGCGCGCGATGGTCTGGCGCAGGCGGGTCATGCGAACCCGCTCCTCGCGCTCGTCGATGGCGCGGGCCGGAGCCGGCGCGGCGGGAGCCGCCGGGGCGGTGGCGCGGGCGTCCAGCGCGGCCAGGGCGTCACCCTTGGTGATCCGCCCGTCCTTGCCGGTTCCGGCGACGCCGGCCGGATCCAGGCCGGTCTCGGTGACGATACGCTGCACCGAGGGGGCCAGCGGCTTGTCGTCGGCCTTCTGGGTCGGGGCGGTCAGGTCGGGCAGGGGG
>SDZP01000716.1 GCA_004144935.1 Caulobacteraceae bacterium
CCCTGGGCCACCCGCTGGGCGCCTCCGGCGCCCGCGTCCTGACCACCCTGCTGTCCGCCCTGAAAGCCCACGGCAAGACCAAGGGCATGGCCGCCCTGTGCATCGGCGGCGGCGAAGCCACGGCGATGGGCGTGGAGTTGGTTTAGGGCTTTTCGCAATTGGGTAGGTCGCGCGAGGAAGGCTTCCTCTCGTCGGCCCCAGCTTCTAGCGTCGGGTGATGGACCAACTCCAACTCGATTTCGGATGGCGAACGGCGCTTCTCGGCCTAATCGCCGTTCAGATCACCGCCCTCGCCATCGCCCTCGTCACCGTCTCAACGCGACGGACGGCCAACCGCCTTTTGGCCGGCGCCCTCTTGGTCATTGCAGGCCTTCTGGTCCCCTATGCCATCGGGTTCGCGGGCGCCTACGATCTCTGGCGCAGCCTGACCTTCGCGCCCTTCGCCATCCCCCTGACTCTAGGCCCCCTGCTGTATGCCTATGCCCATGCGCTACAGGCCGGTCGACTGCCTCACCGCATGGCCTGGCACATGGCCCTGCCGCTTGCGCAGTTCCTCTATTTCGGGGCCTGCTTCCTCCTGCCGCTGGACATTAAATGGACATGGTACACAGGCGCTCACCGCGAGGTGGCGGCCCCTGTCCTCGACGTGCTCGCCATGGCCAGCCTCGGCGCCTACGCCTGGGCCATCGGCCGTGTGCTCAGGGATTATCGCCGCCGCTTGGCCGACGCCCGCAGCGACGACGACTTGTTCTCCGCGCGCTGGCTCGGCCGAGTGCGAGCGGCCATCGTCCTCGGCCTCCTCGTCGAGGTCGGTTTCTGGCTTTGGTCCGCCCTGACCGGCGGCATCGACTATTTCCAACAGGCCGGCCTGTATTTCGCGCTCGGCGCACTGGGCCTTTATCTCGGGGTTTCGGGCTGGCGCCACGCCGGCCTCCCCGAGACGTTCGTCCCTGAAGATGCGCCGGTGACGGACGAGCCCGTGCGCGTCGCGCCGGCTCACGCCACCAGCCTTCCGCACGGGTGCGGGCCGCAAAGTCGGCGGCGATGGCGCCCCAGTCCGGCGCGACGCGCACGGGCTCGTCCGTCACCGGCGCATCTTCAGGGACGAACGTCTCGGGGAGGCCGGCGT
>SDZP01000717.1 GCA_004144935.1 Caulobacteraceae bacterium
GCGCGGCGCACCACCTCGCGGGGATAGACCGGCGCGTGGTCGACCGTGCCTTCGGCCCGCAGCTCGTCCTGCATCAGGGTGTTGCGGTGATCGAGATAGAGCACCCGGAACTGTTCCCGGGGCCGGTGGGCCAGGGCCGCCCGCGCATAGGCCTCAAGAGCCGACCAGGTCGTGATCACCGGCCCGCGGCTCGCGTCGGCCCGGGCCAGGCGGACGGCCAGTTCGCGCAGGACCTTGAGGTCGGCGATCACCTCGGGGCCGAGGCCGGCGGCGCGCGCCAGCTCCGGGCCGTCGGCGGCGACCGCCCCGCCCAGCCCGCCGAACCGCGCCAGGAGGCGGTCGGCCGTACGGGCCGGGTCCCCGACCCGGTGGCGCAGGAGGTGGGCGAGCAGGCCTCGGTCGTCGAGGCTGTCAAAATCCGGCAAGGCGTCAGGGGCCGCCGGCGTGGGACCGGTGGACAGGCGCAGGGCGGGTGTTGAACGGGCGGCGCGGGTCATGGCGATCTCCTTCATCGCTCCCTCACGGAGCGCCCCTCGCCGACCTTCCTTTCCCCTCCGCCCGCGTCAGGAACGATCAGCACACCGGCGGCGTCGACGGCGCCACAGTGCGCCATGCGCTGGATCGTGGCCCTCCTTCTGCTTGGTCTGACCCCGGGGTCCGGGACCGCCCAGATCGTGCCCGTCTGGCGCATCGTCACCGATGTGACGGCCTCCATCTGTCCGGCGCTGCGGGACGGCGATGTCGAGGCCGCGGTCCGGGTGGCCCGCGCCTATCATTATCGCATCGACGAAACGGGGCGTCCGACCGCCCCGATCGCGGGCTCCGGCCAGTACGTCCTCCTGCACGGCCGTCATTTCGACGACCTGGTCCTGGCCGCGTCGGACGGCGTCGCCTGGTGCGCCATCACCCTCAAACAGGCCACGCCCGGGTCGATGGAGGACGCCGCCGAGCCGCAGCTGGCGCGCCTGGGTTTCCGTCGCGCGCCCGGCGACGCGGAAGACCGGGTCGCCTGGACGAGCGAAACCGGCGACGCCGCGAGCTTCCCGACGCCCAGGCCCGAGCCCCGCGCCACCCTGGCCGTGCGCTTCCGCTATGCCGTCGACCGGGGCAGCACCGACTGAGGGCGCC
>SDZP01000241.1 GCA_004144935.1 Caulobacteraceae bacterium
TCATTGGAGAGCTCCGAGACCTCGACCGCGACCTTCAGGTTGATCAGGCCGCCCGACATCACCACCGGGGTGAAGCCCAGGCCGACGCCGTACTTCTTGAACTCGATGGTCACCCGGCCGTCGCTGTCCTGGCCGACCGGCACCGGAAACTCGCCGCCGGCCAGGAAGTTGGCCGGCTCGCCGTTGACCGAGGTCAGCACGGGCTGGGCCAGGGTGCGGACCAGGCCGACCCGCTCGAAGGCCTTGATTGTGGCGTTGGCCGAGTTGACGTCGCTCGAGCCGGGGACCGTGCCGCCCAGGGTGGTGTCCTTGACGTAGCCGCCGGCCATGCCGCCCAACAGGCCGCCGTTGACCCCGAAGGTGGCGGTGCTGGCGATGCTCAGCTGGTCTTCGCCGAGCCGGCCGATGACGGCGCCCAGGTCGAAGCCCAGTTGCTTGACGACGTTGCGGTTCACCTCGACGACGCGGACCTGCAGCATGACCTGGTCGCTGCCGGCGACGGAGATCATGTTGACCACCTGCTCGGGCTTGGCCACGAAGCGCTTGGCGATCTGGCCGGCCTTGTCGGCGTCGGACGGGGTCAGGACCAGGCCCGACAGGATGATGGAATCGCCGATCGGCTCGATGGTCACCCGGCTGCCCGGCAGCACGCGGTTGATGGTGTCGGCCAGGGCGCTGATGTCCTGGTCGACGCGGACGTTGAGCGACAGGATGCGGCGGCCGGAGGCGTCGAAGAAGACGGCGTCGGTCTGGCCCGAGGCGACGCCCAGGATGTAGATGCGTCGCGGCGTGCGCAGCATGGCGTCGGCCACCGCCGGGTTGGTGACCAGCACGTCGCGGGCGTCGACCGGCAGTTCGACGATGGCCGACTTGCCGCGCGGCAGGCTGAGGGTCTGGGACCCGCCCGCCGCCAGGTCGACCCGCAGGGTCCCCGGCGCGTCATAGGCCGCCGCCGGCGCCGGTCCGCCGGACAGTCCGCCGCCCGCGTAGGTCTGGGCCGAAGCCATCGGTCCGCCGAGCGCGACGCAGCCGGCGGCCAGCAGGGCGGGAATGATCCTCAGCCGGCTCATGGGGAAACCTTCACTTCCGTAACCACCCCGGCGCGGTGGACGCGAACGGTGTGGGTTTGTTGACCGCTGGCGCCGCCGCCGCGGCTGGGCCCGCCGGCGGTGTCGGTCACCCCGCGCAGGGTGAGCATCAGGACGCCGGTCTGTTTGGCCTGGGCGACGGCGCTGACCATGGCCTCGGAGTCGCCGGCGGGAATCTCGAGGGTGGCGACGGCCCCGACCATGGTCTGGGCATCCTTGTCGGGCTGCGGCTTCTGGTCGATGGCCAGGACGCGGACGTTGCGCATCACCGTGCGGGTGACATAGCCCTTCACGTCTTCGCTCTGGGAATCGCGGCTGTAGATGACGTCGACCCGGTCGCCCGGCAGGATGAAGCCGCCGGCGGCGCTGTCGACAGTGACCGGGGCGGCGATGGCCCGCATGCCGGGGGTCAGGACGACGGCCATGAAGCTGCCTTCGCCGGCCCGGACCAGCTTGCGGGCGACGATCGGCTCGCCGACCACGAAGGGCTCCTTGACGATGGTGCCGACCATGCCGCCCATGTCGCCGTTGGCGAACAGGTTGCCGGCGGTGCGAGCGGCGCCCTCGGCGGCGCCGGCGGCGCCGGTCTTGGCCACGGCCGGGGCGGCGCCGTCGGTGATGAAGCTGGGGTTCATGATCTCAGCCGGCCAGGGCTGCCAGCCCACATCGCCGGCGACGATCCGCGTGCCGATCGGCAGGTCACGCTTGGCGACCAGCACCTGCACGGTCGGCTTGGCGGCCGGGGCGGCGGCGACGATGGCGGCGGGCGGCGCCTTTTTCGGCGCAAAGGCGCCACGCACGACAAAGGCCAGCACGATGGCGGCCAGGGCGGCGATCACGAGGATGAACAGGCGGACGGGGCTCATGCGGCTCGAACTGCTGTCCCGGATGAAGCACCGGGGAAAACTCATGTGCGCGTCGGGCCTTGGGGCCCAGCGCACGGGCGATTCGCGTCGCGCCCTTCTGGCGGCGGATGCACCATCGACCGGCCATGGTTAACGCGAACCTAAACCCCTGTTAGGAAAGGGCGGCGAACGCGAGGGCCAGGGGGCTTTCCGGAAACGCCGCCAGGGCGCCAATGGCGATGGCCACGCCGTAGGGCGCATCGCCCCCGGGCTTGGCCAGGCGACCCACCCAGTCGGGACCGCGCACCGCCAGGGGGCGCAGCCACACCGACCGCAGGGCCAGCAGGGACAGGGCCAGCAGGCCGCCGGCCAGGCCGGTGACCAGCAGGAAGGTCAGGGAGGCGGGCCAGCCCAGCCACAGGGCGGCGGCCGCGAACAGCTTGGCGTCGCCGCCGCCGATCCAGCTCAGGGCGAACATCCCCATGGACAGCACCAGGGCGCCGATCCCGAGACCGAGACACAACAGCGCAGTCTGCCAGGGCAGCCCCAGCACGGCCGAGGCCAGGCCGAACCCGCCGATCAGGACCAGCGAGATCCAGTTGGGGATGGTGAAGCTGGTGATGTCCTTCAGACCGCCCACGATGACCATGGCCGGGAAGACGCTCAGCAGCAGCAGTTGCAGGGTCTGGAACATTGAGCCTGAGAATGGCGCGGGAGGGTGAATGGAAGGTTGAGGCGGCGGCCGGTTCCTGGCGAAAGCCTGGCCGCCATCCCCACAAGCGGAAGGGGCCGCGGATGTCTCCGCGGCCCCCCCGTTTTCAAGCGAAGCTTTGTGGGCTCGCTTTGGTCTTACGGCAGCTTGGTGTTGATGCTCGTGAAGCCGGCGTTCAGCTTGGTGCCGAGGGTGGTCACGGCGGTGATGATGACGACGGCGATGAGGGCGACGATCAGGCCATACTCGATGGCGGTGGCGCCGGACTCGTCCTTGGCGAAACGCGAAACGAACTTGGTCATGGCTTTATCTCCTGTTGCAAGCCTGGCGGGTTTTTCAAGCCGCTGTGGCCTGCTCCCCCGAAAACAAGGCCACTTTGGGGGACCTCGCTTAATTGCCAGTAAACATCACAGTATCGCCGAGATTTTTCTTATGGTTTACTGTTATTTACCATTAGGATCGATTAACCATGCCGAAAATATCTATATATTTCCGCATGTTATAAGAGATATGAAGGCTGCGATAACCTTTGGGGCCGGAAAGTTTTTTCGCGGGCCCGCCTAACCGCAGGAGGCGCGGGAAATCGTCGGCGCCGACGGCTGTTCCAGAATGGGCCAGATCGGGGCGGCGCGCCGCGCCTGGTCGAGGATCTTCCGGCTGGCCAAGGATGAACCGTCTCGACGGCGGCTGTGCGCGCGCCCCAGCCGGCTAACGAACGCCAGCGAGCGCACAACGGAAAAGGGCCCCGGCTTTCGCCGGGGCCCTCCGCTTCCTAGGCTTGCTGGGCCTTGCGGCCCCCTGGGATTAGGGAAGCTTGGTGTTGATGTCGGTGAAGCCGGCGTTCAGCTTGGTGCCGAGCGTGGTCACGGCGGTGATGATGACGACGGCGATGAGGGCGACGATCAGGCCGTACTCGATGGCGGTGGCGCCGGATTCGTCCTTGGCGAAGCGCGAAACGAACTTGGTCATGTCTTATCTCCTGTTAGCGGGTCGAGGCGGGGTGTGTCAGGCCCATCGCCCGCTGCCCCCAGATGCAGGAGCAGAATGAACGGGCGCGCTTAATGTGTAGTAAATCCGGCAGACAAAACGCCGCACCGCCCGGGTATATTTTCAGCTATACTTAAAGCCTGATTCACCCGGGTGAATCCCCCGTTAGCCAAGCTCCTGTCCCTTCAGGCTTTCTTGACCAATTGGCGCGATTGTTAAGCTCTGATTCACGGCTCCGGACCCTGCCCCATGCGCCGCCTGCTCCTCGCCCTGGCCTCCACCGCCCTGCTCGCCGCCCCGGCCGCCGCCCAGACCCTGTCGGTCCGGGCCGACCAGGCGGTGCGCATCGCCCTGTCGGCGCCCGCCAAGGATGTCGCGGTCGGCAACCCCGAGATCGCCGACGTCATGGTGCTGGACGAGCGCAACATCCTGGTGCTTGGCAAGGGCTTCGGGACGACCAACGTCATCGCGCTGGACCGCTCCGGCCGGCTGATCCTCGACCGGGTGGTGGTGGTTTCCGCGGCCGACGCCGGGCAGGTCACCGTCTACAAGGGCGCCAGCGCCTCGCGGTACGCCTGCGCCCCCCGCTGCGAGGTCACCGACAAGGGTGATCCCGCCCCGGCGGCCAAGCCCGTCCCCTAGAGTCTATAAAGACTCCTCGCGGGCGGGGGCGCCCGGTCCGGCCCGCCGGCCTAAACTCCCCCTTAAACCTGTCTTGCTAAAGTCGGGCCGTGGACAAGACCAACTCCCTCCAGCGCGGTCCTTTCAAGAGGGCTCGCCGCTTCCTCGCCCGCTTCGGCTCGGCCCAGCGCGGGGCGGCGGCGGTCGAGTTCGCCTTCGTCGCCGCGCCCTTCCTGGGCATGCTGTTCGCGGTGCTCGAGCTCGGCATGGTGTTCCTGGTCTCGACCACCCTGCAGAACGCCGCCGACTCCGCCAGCCGCAAGATCCGCACTGGCGAGCTGCAGGCCAGCGGCGGCACCCGCGCCACCTTCAAGGACGCCATCTGCGCCGACATGTCCTGGCTGGGGTCCGATTGCGCCACCAACCTGAAGGTCGACGTCCAGACCTACACCAACTTCGACGCCCTGATGGAGGCCGATCCGAACAACCCCGGATCAAAGCGCCTGCGGCCGCCGACGGTCACCGGCGGCGTCGTCCAGGAAGGCGCCTGGCAGCCCGGCGGCGCCGAGGCCATCGTCCTGGTCCGCGCCTATTACAGCTGGACCCTGATCACCCCGCTGCTCAACGCCGGCCTGCCGAACCTGGGCAACAGCAAGAGGCTGATCAGCACCACCGTCGCCTTCCGCAACGAGCCCTGGGGGACCTGATGGGCCTGTTCCGTCGCCTGGCGCGTGACAAGCGCGGCGTTTCCGCCGTCGAGTTCGCCCTGATCGCCCCGGCCCTGATCGCCTTCTATTTCGGCCTCGCCGAACTGACCCAGGCGATGATGGCCGAGCGCCGCGCCAGCCATGCCGCCTCCTCGATCGGCGACCTCGTCGCCCAGTCGACGCAGATCAGCGGCGGCACCGTGACCGACATCTTCACCATCGCCAAGGCGATCATGTCGCCCTTCCCGACCACGCCGCTGAAGATGCGGGTGACCTCGATCGTCGCCGACGCCTCGGTCAATCCCAAGGTCGCCTGGAGCCAGGCCGACGGCATGACCGCCAAAGGCGTCGGCGCCAACGAGACAGTGCCCACCGGCCTGCTGACCGTGGCTGGCGACAGCGTCATCCTGTCGGAAGTGCAGTACAGCTACGACTCGCCGGTGGACTACTTCATCCCCAACGCGGTGGTCTTCAACAAGAAGTTCTACCTGCGGCCCCGCAAGTCGGACACGGTCGCCAAGG